>JBJOOY010000159.1:0-3055 GCA_046051065.1 Cyanobacteriota bacterium | reverse complement strand
AGGCTTTTTGACAGAACCTTTAGAGTTATTTCAGACCGACGAACCAGCCGAGCATGCTCGCGGACAGACTGTTTGGGATCGGTTGCTCGAAGATCGATACGCGATCGAGCGACGTATGATGCTTCAGGCTAAAATATTCGATGGTGATAAACGAGAGATTTCACCCGATCGAGAGCGGTTTCTCGCCCTCAATGATATGTGTATCAAGCCTGCTGCGGCCGATCGGATGTTAACCTCAGTGCTTGAACTAGAAATAGACGGCGAAATAGTAGATCAATATCAAGGGGATGGCTTACTCGTTTCTACCCCAACGGGTTCTACTTGTTATAATGTCTCTGCTAATGGTCCGATCGTCCATTCCGGGATTGCTGCCATTACAATTGCACCAATCTGTCCGTTGAGTCTTTCCAGTCGGCCGATCGTCATTCCGCCTGGCTCGACAGTTAATGTTTGGCCGCTGGGAGATTACGAACTTTATACTAAACTTTGGAATGATGGGGTGTTTGGTACCTCAATTTGGCCGGGACAACGGGTAGAAGTGCGGATGGCTGACTGTCAAGCAAAGTTTATCATTCTCCGCGATAATTATTCTTACTATCAAACCCTCAGAGAAAAGCTCCTTTGGGCAGGTTCTCGCATTCGTTATGATTCGCATCACATCAGAACCGAACGAAAAAATGAATTATGAATAGAAAATTATAAATGTAAGTTCCGATCGATAACAACCAGCACCAATACAAATATACTGCACCTTTTCAAGGGCTACAAACTTCAGTAAATTAACGCACAACTGTCGCGTAAAATTGGGTGGGCAAAGTGCAACTAAACAGTTAGACTGTGGGTATGAAAGCGATCGATAATTGCTTCATGCCAAATTCATCTAGGATTTGAGTTAGATTAGTGATGCTCTGATTGGTGGGATCCGGTTTCCTGACGATTGTAGTAACTCTTAAAATTAGTCACTGCGATCGACAACGTAAAACGTACTCTACACACGAGGGCAAGACCATACTGGTAAATAAATTGAATATCTATGCAATTAAATGTGTCTGTCACTAGAGCGGACACAGCTCTACTATCGATCGATTGAGTACACGCTTTGCAGCTAAATGAAAATCGATCGGATCAAAGACTAATCAATCACATTCTCACAACCTTTCTGTTCTGATTGGGTGAAGCTCCAACTAGGTGTAAGTTGAGAGCTAACTGTTGGTGCCAAGACTTAATAGGTAAGTTTACATATGAGAGTGTCGAGTTGATAATTTGATATTTTTATTAACAATCAAAACTGGCAGAAATTTTAATAAGAGCTACAATCAAAAAGAGTTTTCTTCCGAAGCTGTGCTTCATCTCACAAAAATCGGGAAACTCCATCGATCTGGGGGAATATTAATTACTTACTGCTTCGGTTGTAGATATCGATTTGAGCAAAGATGAAAAATCGATCCCCAATTATTTAAAGATATGTAAACAATTAAACTATTGTCTACTTAAATACGGTAACCACATTATTTGTTCTAATAGATTAGGAGTAAGAGGATTCACACATGACCCAGGCTAAAAACATGCTCGCAACCTTAACGACAAAAGACTCCGACACCGAGTTAGAACTATTGCTCGAAGAAGATGCTGATGTCGAAGATTTTACGGTGGAAGCTGATAGTGATTCGGATGTCGAAGAAGAGGATGGCAAGCCAGGGAAAGTGAAATCTTCCCGCCGCCGCGTTCAAACTAAGAAAAAGCAATTTACTGAAGACTCGATTCGACTCTACTTACAAGAAATCGGCCGAATCCGTCTCCTGCGAGCTGATGAAGAAATCGAACTCGCACGCAAAATCGCCGATTTGCTCGAATTAGAGCAGATGCGCGAAAAACTTTTAAATGAATTGGATCGCGAACCCCAGGATCGTGAGTGGGCAGTAGTTGCCGCTATGCCGCTCAATCAATTTCGCCATCGTCTCTTTTTAGGCAGACGAGCAAAAGATAAGATGGTGCAATCGAACCTGAGATTGGTAGTATCGATCGCTAAAAAATACATGAATCGCGGTCTTTCCTTTCAAGATCTGATTCAAGAAGGTAGTTTGGGACTGATCCGCGCCGCAGAAAAATTCGATCATGAGAAGGGTTATAAATTCTCCACCTATGCTACTTGGTGGATTCGTCAAGCCATTACCCGTGCCATCGCCGATCAATCGAGGACGATTCGGTTGCCAGTACACTTGTACGAGACTATTTCGCGAATTAAGAAGACGACTAAATTACTTTCTCAAGAAATGGGCCGCAAACCCACTGAGGAAGAAATTGCGACTCGGATGGAAATGACGATCGAAAAACTCCGGTTTATCGCCAAATCTGCCCAACTGCCGATCTCGCTCGAAACACCGATTGGTAAAGAAGAAGATTCGAGACTCGGTGACTTTATCGAAGCAGATGGCGAAATGCCAGAAGATCAAGTATCAAAAAGCTTGCTCCGCGAAGATTTAGAAGGGGTTCTCGATACATTAAGCCCCCGCGAACGCGATGTTTTACGCCTGCGTTATGGTTTAGACGACGGAAGGATGAAGACGTTAGAAGAAATCGGACAGATATTTAATGTTACCCGCGAACGCATTCGTCAAATTGAAGCTAAAGCGCTGCGCAAACTGCGTCACCCAAATCGCAATAGTATTCTCAAAGAATATATTCGTTAGAGTCGATCGCTCGAATCCTACTAATGTCCGAATAAAACTTTTGAGGTTGTGGGCGGTATTGGCGTAGACATTTAAGAACTTCTCGCGACTTTCTAAGCCCTCGGTGGTGAATAGCATTTCCTCTAAGGCGGTGAGATCTGTTTCGGTAAGAGGGAGGTTGCGGCGGAGTTTGGCGATCGCAACATGGTTTTGATTGGCGCGAATATAGGCTTCAACTTTCTTACGATATTGGTAGGGACTGAAGCCTGTTTACTCGATCGGGACGGTAACTTCAGTGAGTTCTCCGATTAATTATGAATATGACGATCGCCAAAAAACAAATGAAAGACATCGGAACTTGGATGCAAGTAGAACAGCCTGCCGAG
>JBJOOY010000158.1:0-2608 GCA_046051065.1 Cyanobacteriota bacterium | reverse complement strand
GACAGCAACAGGTGGGCAAGATGAAGCAAAGGCTTACATGGCGGGGATTCACCCCATGGGTCGAGTAGGACAGGCATCTGAGGTCGCTAATGCGGTGCTGTGGTTATCATCGGATAATGCTTCGTTTATAACTGGTGAAACGTTGATGGTAGATGGCGGTTACATCGCACAGTAGTAAAAGTTGAGGAGGTTAGCAGCATATAGCTTGACAACCTCCTAGCTACTCAAATTTTCAGCCGCATAACAATTTAATCAGTTATTGAACTGAGCCAGAATCGGCGATATTTCCCTGAGTTCATCAATAATTGCATCAGCTTCTGTCGCTTCTGCCCAAAACGAATTACGCTTCCAGATAGTCTGCATCATTGCACTTTTCGCCCCTGCAATATCGGCTTCAGGATGATCACCAACAAAAACACTATCCAAGGCTGATACGGCCAATCGATTCATAGCGCGCTGAAAGATCTCCACTTGTGGCTTCCTGAGTTGTTCAACTTCAGAAATGAGAATGGTATCAAAGTAGTGGCGAATACGTAAACCCTCAATTGCGCGAGATTGAAATTGACCTCGCCCATTTGTGATGATACCTAGTAAATAATCTTTGTCTTTCAAATCGTCGAGCATTTCAACTAAAAATTGAAATGGAAGACAGTAAAACTGAAAGCGCATTTCATAATCCACAAGTAATGCTTGCCAACTAATTCCCTCAATGACAAATTCTGTGACTAGAGCTTGATAAACTTTATCTTTCCAAACATGACCGTGACAGTCTAGTTCGATAAACCTCGCTATATAGTCATTTTTCAGGATATGGCTAAAGCGATCGCTCAGTCTATTATATTGCGCTGAAATGAATCGTTCAACTGACGCATTGCGATCGAGCAATGTACCATCTAAATCAAAAAAAACTGCCTTCATTTATTCATTGAACTCCCGACGATGATCTCTGAACTATGCCCCATCAACCGAAACAAATCCAGGTAACGGTATAGTTGAGAGATGGCAAATTACCTTTGCAGCGTCACCAAGAGATCTTTTTCCCATCTACTCTAATCAAAGTATTATTTTGCACTGCAATTACCATTCAAACTACGAATATATCGCTCTATAACTGGTCTATCTGGTGGACTCAAATCCTTTGGTAGTTCCCTCAGCTTAAAGAAACGTATTTCATGGGCTTCGTGATCTGCTTTTAGTCTTCCTCTAAACTGTCGTGCTATGTAAACTGCCACTACATTAACCACAATGTCTCGATTTGGATATTCATAAATGAGTTCTTGCCCCGAAAATAGGCCAAACCATTCTAATTCATCTAGCTCTAAACTAGTTTCTTCAAAGGCTTCACGCCTAGCAGTTTCCTCCAAAGACTCTCCAACCTCCATGCTCCCACCAACAAGACCCCATTGCTGATTATCTTTGCGGTGCTGAAGCAACATTTCTTGTTGATCGACAATTAAAACAGCAGCTCCAGGAATAATTAAGGGACGATGCCCAACTAGTAGGCGAAGTTCTTGAACATAGCCCATTTGTAACTTACCTATTGTAATTTTGACTAATAATCCTAGCTTAACGCGATCGCTTTTTACGCTCAAAAGTCAACATGATCATTAAAAAATTTGCAGAATTATTACTAGGCTTTAGCGACTTCATCACCGCGATTCAGCAGCGCCCAACTCACAAAAACAATGGATAGAATTGCCAGTCCAGTCCTAAACCAATGCCAGTTTGACCAAATTTCTATTTTTTCCGAGATGTCACCAAGATCCATAGTCTGACTCAAAAACTCTGCATTTGCACCAGCGAAGTAAATCGGAAAGGTGATCGTCGCAATAAACAAAGAAATCAGACCTAAACTCAACGGCAATCGGCTGCTAGGGGATGACTTCCATGCTGTCGCTAAGGCTACAATCAGCATTAATAATGACACCATATTTAAGGGAATCATGATAGTTGAAAATCGAAAAAAGTTCTCGTTCATCCATGATAAGAACATACTGGGTTCTGCTGCCTGCCAAAAGTTAACGACAGCAACAGCAATAAATAACAAAGCGCCTGAATACAAACTCAAGGCAATCAATGTTAGCACTTGAAAGAGAGACGAAATTTTAGCCATGATAACTCCTCATAAATTCACATTGCTGCAACTACATCAAGGCTCGCTGAGGCTCTGAAAGAGTAACTTGGACGGTAATCTTACCGTCATTGAGCAACCAAGGACGAATGGTAAAAGTACGAGCGCCACTGCTATGCATGGGATCAGCCTGTGCGATACTTTGGGCTTCTTCGACTGAACTTGCTCGGTAAATCAACAACCCATCTCCAGTGAAATATTGACCATCATCTGTCCAGAGTGGCCCTGCCCCAAATAATACATTTCGGTTTTCTAGTTCTCTTAAGTAGGCTCGATGCTCAACAAGATTTTGTTTGACTGATTCTAAGTTCTTAGCAATGGAAGTTACAACATAAAGTTGCATCCGTAGGGAATTACCTGAACTTTCGATAATTTTTTGGGCTTCAACGCGATCGCTCATTTTTCTTACTCCTAATATATTTGTAACTTTAGGCAATTTGTGGCAACACATCCTGAAACAAGACTTGAAGTAACTGC
>JBJOOY010000157.1:0-2850 GCA_046051065.1 Cyanobacteriota bacterium | reverse complement strand
TTTCGGACTGCTAATGATATCTGAAATTAGGAATTAGGATTTAATACTTCTCGTTTAAGAATTGCTAGCGACTGAAGTCGCCGCTTGTGATGCAAAGTCCGCGTAGGCGGACTAACTAGTGTTTAGATTAACCGAGAAGTATTGAATTAGGATTTAATCATGCGCTGAAATTTAGATTGAATTAAGTCATGGACAATTTGGGCAACAGGACGAGATTGATTATCTACTTGATAATTCATTCTTTGCATTTCTTTAGTTGAAATTGTACCAGCTAATCGATCGATAACTGTAGACAGTTCTGGATATTTTTTCAATGTTGCTTGATTGAAAATTGGGACTGCTTGGTAGGGCGGAAAATAGTTTTTGTCATCTGCTAAAATTGCTAAATTCAGCACAGAAATTAATCCTTCTGTAGAATTTCCGGCGATGAAATCGACTTGCTTTTCTGCCAAGGCTTTATAAACCAAGCCTAATTCCATTTGTTTTGGTGGATTGGCAAAATTTAATCCATAGGTTTTTGCTAAACCTAAATAGCCATCAGATCGTTCTAAAAATTCATAGCCAAATCCGGCTTGCCATTGGGGTGTATATTTAGCTGCTTCAGAAAGGGTTTTGATATTCAATTTTTTGGCATCTTCACGCCGAATCATCATTGCAAAGGTATTTTCAAAGCCTAAAGATGGCATGACTGCTAGCTTAAATTTCTCAGCATAGTCTCGTTTGACTCGATCGAACACAAGTTGAGGATTACTCAGCGGTTTTTGTTTGAGGATGGATGTCAATGAGGTGCCAGTATATTCTACATAACCATCAATTTTTCCAGTTTTAACTGCTTCATGACAGATAAAAGTTCCCCCTAAATTAAACCTTCGATCGACTTTTAAGCGTGTATGTGATTCAATCTGTTGAGCTAATAATTCTCCCAGAATCACTTGCTCTGTAAAATTCTTGGAGCCAATTACAATTGTGGCTGGTGCTTGTTGATAATTTAGGATCGTTAAACCTGCAAGTATTAATGCAAATATACCCATAATTATGGCAAGTAAACGATTGTTTCCCCACTGACTTTCCTGTGGCTCTGATAGGCGTTTTTCTAACCAACCGAGCGCGAAATCTGCCCCTAAAGCGATCGCGGCGGCGGGGATTGCCCCAGCTAAAATCAACTCATTATTAACACTGGAAATACCGCGAAAAATAAATACACCTAAGCCTCCACCCCCAATTGCTGCACCAATTGTCGCCACCCCAACCGAAATAACTGTGGCGACTCTCACCCCTGCCAAAATCACCCCAGCAGCGAGGGGGAATTCGACCTGAGTAAGTAATTGCCAATCAGTCATTCCCATCCCTTTACCAGCTTCACGAATTGCTGGATCGACATTATTAATGCCGATATAAGTATTGCGAATAATTGGGAGTAAGGCATAAAGAGTGAGGGCAACAATCGCTGGAACTTTGCCAATGCCACCGAAGAAAGGCACAGAAATTAGAAAGCCAAAAATTGCTAAACTAGGAATTGTTTGCAGGGCATTGGCGACCCCAAGAATAGGTGCGACAAATTTCGGTTGACGGGTAATCAAAATCCCAATCGGCATCCCGATCGATACTGCCACAAGCATCGCGATCGAAACTAAGATTAAATGTTCTCCAGTGTGAAGCAGAATTTCTGATGAGTATCGTTCTAAAAACAAAATTATCTCCTAAAATTAATCTCTATCCCGATCTTCCCAAGCATTTAAACAAGCAATAAAAGCTTTAGTTTCTGGATGTTGAGATTCAAGAAATTCTGCTCTCGTGCCGATAGTAACTAAATTTCCGGCGTGCATTAATCCAATCCGATTACCTAAGTAAAAAGCTTCTTGAATATCGTGGGTAACGAAAACGATCGTTTTACCTAGTTGTGTTTGCAAGTGGCGCAACTGTTGTTGTAATTCTAACCGTGTAATTGGGTCGAGTGCCCCAAATGGCTCATCCATTAATAATATCGGTGGATCGGCTGCTAATGCTCTCGCCACGCCGACACGTTGACGTTGCCCGCCTGATAGTTGATGGGGATAGCGTTGAGCAAAGATATCTGGATCTAATCCCACCAAATTTAACATTTCATAGATTCGCGCCTCAATCCGGTTTTGCTGCCACTTTTCCAATCTGGGTACTAGTCCGACATTTTGACCAACATTTAAGTGGGGAAATAAACCAATATCCTGAATCACGTAGCCAATCCGCCGCCGCAGTCTAATCGCATCCCAATCAGTTGTCGCTCGATCGTCAATTAGTACCCGTCCATGGGTGGGTGTCAAGAGATGATTAATTAATTTTAACGTGGTGGTTTTGCCGCTACCACTGCGCCCCAATAACACAAGGGCTTCACCTTGGTAGATGGAGAGACTTAAGTGAGATAACAGCGGACGCTGATTAATCTGAAAACTGACATCCTGGAATTCAACAGCAATTTCTGCGGTAGGTGACATAGGGGACGAAAGTAAAGGATAAAGGGCTTAATTTCAGGTATGACAACATCAATACCAGTATGAGAGATTTATTCACAATAATCTGGACACCTTTCGAGCAGAAAAATGGCGAGGGCGACAAAAAAAGCAATTCATCGCTTAAAGTTACAAATCGAATCGGGTCAAATGAGTGGTTGTCGGTAATTAAATTAGTTAGTAGTTACAATTGAGAGAGGAAACTAAAGATGCAGATTGAAGGCGATCCGATCGCTCCCCCTTTAAATAGATACTGCTGAGGCAAGTTGTCACGAGACGGCATCAACAACTCAACAAGGCAAAACATAAGGAAGTTACCTTAGTCTACAAACATTTCCCACTCACTCAAATTCACCCCGAAGCA
>JBJOOY010000156.1:0-2774 GCA_046051065.1 Cyanobacteriota bacterium | reverse complement strand
AGAGTCATTGGGCTGTTAGTCCTGGTTGATATTCTAACGCGGAGCTGTGCAGAGACGATTATCTCGTTAAACCTATGTGAATCAACAATTTGACTTAGTTATAATTATAGTCAACCGAGCGAAATGTCGAGATTAGATCTGCAACTATCACTTCACACCGATCCGTTTTCCTTCCAGAATAATTAATTATATGACTCTTAATCCGCTCCATCGTATTACCCATAACCCCGACATTTGCCACGGGAAACCATGCGTTCGTGGACTCCGGTATCCGATCGAATTTATTCTTGAATTGCTCAGTTCTGGCATGACTCATGCTGAAATTTTGGCAGATTATGAGGATATTGAATCTGAAGACCTTTATGCCATTTTGCTTTTTGCTGCACGTTATTTGCAACTTATCTTCCTTGAATCGTCGATCTTCTCAAGCAACACAGCTATATTGACATAAATAAAAATACACTCATCATCCATCAATAAGAAATGAATATTTTAGTTCTAAATGCTGGGTCGAGTAGTTTTAAAGTTAGTTTGTATCAACTAACCGGAGAGAGTTTACCATTAGATTTAGTTGTGCCAATATGGAAGGGGGAAATTGAATGGAAGTCACATGAACTAGCCGTCCTGTCGGCAAAAGTTAGTGACGATATTAAGACAGAAGAGGAACGAATAGGTGTAGACAGATGGAAAGTGATTCACAATCTGCTAGATTGGCTCTGGAGTGGTGGAACTCAGGTTATTAATGGAATTTGGGAAATCGATATCGTCGGACATCGAGTCGTACATGGTGGTGAGAAATATCGCCAGCCAACCTTAATTAATGAGGAAGTGAAAGCCGAGATCGACAGGTTGTCAATATTTGCACCGTTACATAATCCAGCCAACTTGATGGGGATTAATGTCATTGAATCATTATCTCCTAATACTCCACAAATAGCAGTGTTTGACACGGCTTTCTACGGAGATCTACCAGAAGTAACTTATGCTTATCCCGTGCCCTATCAGTGGTTGGAGCGGGGAATTAGAAAATATGGCTTTCATGGCATTAGTCATCAATATTGTACTCAAAGAGCAGCGAAATTATTAGGGCGAGATTTGCAAGAGTTACGGTTAATTAGTTGTCATTTGGGGAATGGTTGTTCCCTAACGGCGATTAAATTTGGGCGATGTATCGAGACAACGATGGGATTTACACCGATCGATGGTTTGATGATGGGGACACGGTGCGGATCGATCGATCCAGGGATCATGCTGCATCTATTACGGGAGCAAGAGTATACGGTTGAGGAACTAGACCATATTTTGAATTTTGAGTCAGGATTATTGGGTATTTCTGGAGTGTCTAACGATCTGCGAGAGATCGACAAAGCTATTGCTTCCGGCAATATTAGAGCAAAGTTAGCATTGGATATTTATATCGATCGACTCGCAGCTAAAATCGGATCTTTATTACCCACTCTCGGTGGTGTGGACGCGCTAATTTTTACGGGTGGAGTGGGCGAAAATTATGCGGGTATTCGCGCTGCTGTTGCGGCTAAGTTGGCTTTTATTGGAGTAGAAATAGATCCAGTTTTGAATATTTTACCAACAACGGTAGATCGCGATTTAGCTACCGATCGATCTCAAGTGCGAATCCTCGCAATCCATACCCAAGAAGAGTGGCAGATTGCGATGGTATGTTTGCAATATTCATCATCGATATTCTGAATTGACCCCTACGATCGACCCTTCAAGCTAAAATGAAAGGGTCAAGTCAAAGAGATGTCAAGCTAATGGCAGTTAGACAGCCCCGATATAGCAAGGAAGAGTTTGCCCAACGCGGCGATGCACTTTATGATTCACTGATTCGATCGCAAGTTGAAGATGGTAATCACGGTAAGGTTGTCGCGATCGATCTTGAAACTGGAGCCTTTGAAGTCGATGCGAGTGAGATTGCTGCTTGCGATCGGCTGGAAGTCAGTCACCCTGATGCTCAAATCTGGATGGTTCGGATTGGTTCCCGCCATGTTCGTCGATTCGGTGGGCGCACGAAGAGATCGACATGATAACTGGGGTTGTTAATGAGGAGTTTGAGCCGATTATTTCAATTTCACTTTGTGATTCTGAGGGTAACGTTTATGCCCAAGATGCGATTGTAGATACTGGCTTCAATGGCTGGCTATCTCTGCCCCCAGATTTAATTTCTCAACTGAATCTGAAATGGAAGAGAAGAGGTAGAGCTATTCTTGGTGATGGCAGTGAATGTGTTTTTAATGTCTATGAAGCAGTTTTAGTTTGGGATGGAAATCTTCTCACAATCCCGATTGATGAAGCTGATTCAGAACCACTTGTCGGCATGTCTTTGATGGCACGCTATCAACTAATAATGCAAGTATTTGAGGGTGGTCGTGTTGAACTCAGTAAGATAGCTACTATCTAATAAGCTTGTGTCATCAACTGAATAAATACATGTATTTTTGCCGTTAGCGGAGCTGCGCCAAGAGGTAATCGAGTAAAATCTAGTAAGTAGGGCAGCATAAGTATTTAGATGGTTAAGAATGGCTGAAACCTAGCTGGTGAGTAAATAGTTAGTCATGCGAGGAGTACATTCCCATATGAAAATTCGGGAAGCATTAGCAACCGACGCTCAAAGTATTGCCGATATACATACCACTAGCTGGCGTAACAATTATCAAAACGCATTAACAGCGCAGTATCTTGCTAATGTTGCACCGATTGAAAGATACGAAGTATGGAAAAATCGGCTTGAATCTGCACAAGCGAAACAGTATGTA
>JBJOOY010000155.1:0-3657 GCA_046051065.1 Cyanobacteriota bacterium | reverse complement strand
ACGGATAATTTACCAATCCGCTGCCATCCGGATAATTTGGCTTATGTTATTTATACCTCTGGTTCTACAGGTAAACCTAAAGGGGCGATGCTCGAACAGCGGGGCATGCTCAATCACCTCTATGCCAAGGTGACAGATTTACAGTTAACCGCTACTGATGTCGTCGCCCAAACCGCACCCCAGAGTTTTGATATCAGTGTGTGGCAATTTTTGATTCCATTACTCATCGGCGGTCGAGTTGAAATCATCCCCCATGAGACAACAATTTCTCCCGCTTGGTTGCTGAAAGTAATCGAAACTCGGGACATTTCGATTTTGGAAATCGTTCCGTCCCTATTGCGGATGATCCTGCAACAGATCGAACTCGCTGGCGAGGAGCGTCCTAAGTTAGCAGCGCTGCGCTGGATGATTCTGACGGGTGAAACTTTACCACCACAACTTTGCCGTCAGTGGTTGGCAGCCTATCCAGACATTCCGATGATGAATGCCTATGGCCCGACAGAGTGTTCTGATGATGTTACGCATTATCCAATTTATCGCCCTCCTGCGCCAGAAGTTTGGAATCTGCCGATCGGTCGGCCGATCGCCAATACCCAGCTTTACATCCTGGATCCTCAACTGCAACCCGTCCCCTTTGGGGTCGCCGGAGAACTTTATGTTGGCGGTGTGGGTGTCGGACGCGGTTATTTAAATAATTCTGCCCAAACTCTGGCAGCGTTTATCGATAATCCTTTTGGGTTAGGGCGTTTGTATAAAACTGGCGATAAAGCCCGTTATCTTGCCGATGGCAATCTTGAATTTCTCGGACGGCTCGATTACCAAGTTAAGATCCACGGGGTGCGGATCGAACTAGGCGAAATCGAGCAAGCGATCGATCGACATCCTCAAGTACGGGAAACTGTCGTTACCTGTCAATCAGATCTGCACGATCGAAAATACTTAGTCGCCTACATCGTCTGCGAACCAGGTCAAACAGTCTCTCCGTCAGAGCTGCGGCACTTTCTCAAGCAGATCTTGCCTACTTATGCGATCCCTGCTGCTGCGATCTGTTTGGCTGCTTTACCATTAACGCCAAATGGTAAGGTCGATCGGTTGGCTTTACCCAAACCTACCATCGAGCAGATCGGGCGAGCAGCATCAACGCCGCTGGTGGCTCCGCGCGATCGATTAGAACTCCAATTGACCAAAATTTGGTCAGCGGTGTTAGGCATTCATATCGTCGGAGTTGACGATAACTTCTTCGAGCTGGGGGGTACATCACTGCTGGCGATGCATCTAGTTGTTAAAATTAAGACAGACCTGCACAGCGATTTATCCGTAGCCACTATTTTTCAAGCGCCGACGATCTCCGAACTAGTCAAAGTTTTGCGCGCCGAAACTACTCTAGCACCTTGGTACTCGCTCGTGCCGATTCAACCCCAAGGCTCGCGCCCAATTTTGTTTGGCATTCACCTATTTATCTTTGGGGATTTATCGCGTCATTTGGGCATAGACCAACCTATTTACGGTCTACGATATGGCATCTCCGAACCAATCGATCGTCAGATTTCACTCCCACCACTAACAGAACTGGTAGCTCACTATATTGCCGAAATGCGCAGTTTACAACCCACTGGTCCATACTTGTTAATGGGTCTTTCTCGTGGTGGGATAATTGCCTATGAAATGGCTCAACAGCTCATTGCTCAAGGCGAGAAAGTAGAATTGTTAGTGTTATTCGATACCACCATCCCCGAGAAAAATAGCAGCAAAAAACTCTATCCACTCCCTCAACTGCTGGCTAATTTATGGAACCTGGGGTTAGCAGAGTTAGGATTGCGGGCTGGATCGACTGTAAAGTCACGACTGCAAAACTGGCTAAGGCGGTGGAATTTAGCACCTCTACCCGACCAGAGATATTATCCCTACCGCGATACCGATGAGTCGATGCATTTACTATTACAAGACTACCAGCCACAACCCTATGCCGATCGAGTCTTGTTCTTTAAAGCATTAAATCTCACAAAGGTTTCAGCAACAACCTACAGCGATCCGCCCGATCTGAGATTGAAAAAAATGGTCACAGGCAAATTAAAAGTTGTCGCAGTGCCTAGCAGTCATACTGATATGTTAATCGAACCGTATGCTCGATTGTTGGCTGAGAAATTGAGGCAAGCTCTCGATCGAGTTCAGGAATTGGACTGACGAATCTACACATTTAAACCTGGCCAGATATAGGTTTTAGAGCTGCTAACTCTACTCGCTCGATTCAAATTAATCGCTATCCGCAAGCCTCAATCAACTTAATTTCTAAGGTTAGATCATGTACCAAATCCCCGATCGCAACTCAATTGCTACTTCCAAGTATTTTACTCGTGCAAATTCTCTCGCCAAGCCAAATCGGCGGGGATTTGGCGAACCCAAACATCAGCCGAGCGTTAGCTCAACTGTCAGTTCAACCAACTATTCGACTGGAATTTTGGGACTAATTGGTAATACACCATTGATTAAATTATCTAGAGTGTTTCCAGATATCAATTTTCAATTATTTGCCAAATTAGAAATGTTTAATCCTGGCGGCAGTATTAAAGATCGTCCAGCATTTAATATGCTCGAACAAGCATTAAAACGGGGTGAAATTGCGCCTGGCTCAACAGTAATCGAATCAAGTTCGGGTAACTTAGGGATCGGACTAGCTCAAGCCAGTATGGTGTTAGGATTGCGTTTTATTTGTGTAATCGATCCGAAAACAACTCAACAGAATGTAAGTATTTTGAAAGCTTATGGTGCAAAAGTCGAGCTAGTAGCCGAACCAGATCCACATACGGGTGATTTTCTCCCCGCGCGGATTAGCCGCGTAAAATCTTTGCTGGCTTCAACTCCTGATAGTTTTTGGCCAAATCAATATGTCAACTTAAATAATGCCGCAGCTCATCACCAGACGATGAATGAAATCGTGCGAGCTCTCCATGGCAAACTCGATTATATGTTCTGCACGACAGGCACTTGTGGCACATTACGCGGGTGTGCTGAATATATCGACGCTAATCATCTCAACACTAAAATTATCGCAGTCGATGCCAAGGGTAGTGCAATTTTTGGAGATAAAGGAATTAACCGACTCATCCCCGGACATGGTTCTGCCCAAAAGTCAGCATTGCTCGAACCAGGTATGGAAAGCGAATACATCCATGTAACCGATCGAGATTGTATTGTGGGCTGTCATCGCTTGCTCAAACGCGAGGCAATTCTGGCTGGGGGTTCGGCTGGGGGTGCCATTAGCGCGATCGAGAAAAAAGCTGCCGAGATTCCGCCCGGTGCGAATTGTGCGGTGATTTTGTGCGATCGCGGCGAACGTTATCTCGATACAATTTATTCGGACACTTGGGTGAGGAAAAACTTCGGTCAGATTATCTAGTAATTAGTTCAAGAATATCGATAATTTACGATGAAAGATGACGACATCCTACTATTAAACGGCGATCTAATTGTTTCGTTATTTCAAGGTCGCGAATTAGAAATTCTCCAAGCGATTAAAGCTGCCTATCAGATTCACGCTCGCGGTGATAGTAGTTTACCCCATTCTAATTTTCTGCGTTTTCCCGATCGTGAAAAAAATCGGATTATTGCTTTACCTGCTTACTTAGGTGGGGATGCAGATATTGCCGGGTTAAAATG
>JBJOOY010000154.1:0-4302 GCA_046051065.1 Cyanobacteriota bacterium | reverse complement strand
CTCCGGACAGTTTTAGATCGCCAACGATAGAATGAGGGTTTCAGCCTTGTTTTATGGGAAGGTGACTAACGAGAAATCAAGGGTTTCAGCCTCTTTCCGAAAAAGTGTCCGGACTATTGCTCCCAGAGAAATGGGCAAAACCTCATTGTTGCTGAGGGTGCTCGATCGTGCTAAAAAGATCGGGTATCAGACTGTTAGTCTAAGCCTAGAGCAAGTCGATCGATCGATCTTGACCGATTTAAATCAATTTTTGCGCTTATTATGTGCTAGCGCCGCCCGTCAGTTGAAGCTCAAACCTAAACTAGACGTATATTGGGATGAAGATTTAGGGAGCAAAATTAGCTGCACTACCTACTTCCAAGAGTATCTACTTCCAGAAATTAACACTCCCTTGATCTTGGCATTAGATGAAGTGAATCAGATTTTTGAGTATCCTGAATTGGCAAAAGATTTTTTACCGTTGCTGCGTTCCTGGTATGAAGAAGCAAAAACCCTGCCCATCTGGCAACAGCTGCGCCTGATCGTGGTTCACTCGACGGAAATTTATGTTCCGCTCCAGCTTAACCAGTCCCCGTTCAATGTGGGATTACCAGTTCAGTTAAATACTTTCAGTCAGAAAGAAGTGCAGCAGTTAGCGCGATGCTATCGCATCGACTGGGAAGAAGGAACAGAAGCCCAACATCTGATGAACTCGATCGAGGGACATCCCGCACTGGTGCAAATCGCACTCTATCATCTCAGTGTGGGGACGATAAATCTAGCACAACTTCTGGAGACAGCATCGCTTACAGGTATTTATCGTCATCACTTACAACGCCATCGGGCAGCGTTAGAAGAACAGCCAGAACTATTAACTGCATTTAATTCAGTTATCAACACTACTGATCCAGTATCATTAGAACCTAGTATTACTTATAAGTTAAGCAGTATGGGATTGATTAAACAGTTGGGCAATCGTGCAATTTTAAGCTGTGAGCTGTATCGGATGTTAAGTTTCAATTAATATAGGGAATAGGGGTAGGGCATCGAACCTAATCAGACTCAGTGCGAGCCGGAATGAGATAGATCGAGCCAGAGATGAGGGTAAGAGCAACAGACAGCCAAAAAGCGATTAAACTATATAGATGCCAGTTGCCAATCGTTAGGGGCGAGATAATCATGGCGATTGCCACAATTTGACTGATCGTTTTGAGCTTCCCCCAGATATTTGCACCACTAATCTGCGTTTGCCCGACGCGCCAACCAGCGATCGTTAGCTCTCTAGCTAGGATAAGACAAACACCTACAGCCGGAACCAGATGGAGATCGATCGCCACTAGCAGCGGAATCAGCACCAGTAATTTATCCACGAGCGGATCGAGGAATTTGCCCAAATCTGTAACTAAATCTAATTTCCGGGCGAGATATCCATCCAACCAATCAGTCAAGGCTGCGACTAAAAATACCCCTACCCCAATCCACCGCACCGTCAGTTGATCGTCGTAAAGGCAGTAAACTACTACAGGTAGACCGAGTAGTCGCGAGAGTGTAATCCAATTAGGCAAATTCATGTGATTAAGCGATCGTAAAAAGATCGTAAACTAATATCAATCGATCGAGCAATAGCAAAAATATCAGCAAATTAAGCAAACTTATGGTCTGAAATAGTAGTGAGAGGTTGATTTAGGGGCATAATAGTTAGGCTGTCAGTAACTAACACGACAGATAGTGATTACGCTATAGAAGTAATGTTAGAGTTTAAATGCTAATTAAAGTAGATAACTTTTTGTAATGCCCATCAGCACTCATTCGCCAGTTTATCAATTACATTAAGGCGATCGCTCAAATCGTCTAAATATAGCCGCACTGACTAGATTATTCACCTTTGGAGTATTGAATCGATCGCATGGAAAATAGACAAAATAACGTTCAAACCTCAAATCTTTCCGTTCAAGAAGCGATGGCTTCAGTCCCTTTTCTGAGTGAATTGCCTGAATCGGCTGTTGCACCAACAATCCTTCATGCCGCCATCCGCCATCATCCAGCCAATCAGATGATTTTACTAGAAAATGATTGGGGTGGTTCGGTCTATTTTGTCCTGAATGGCTGGCTCAAAATTCGGACTTACAACGCAGACGGACGGGAAATCACCCTCAATATTGTTGGTAGAGGTGAAATCGTCGGTGAAATGGCAGCATTAGAGCAAGCTCCACGCTCTACCGATGTCTTGAGTTTGACTCCAGCCACGATCGTTAATATTCCAGCAGAAGACTTTGTACAATTGCTCAAACGCGAACCCTTGGCGGGGATGAGACTCTCACAACTGATGGCAAGAAGGTTGCGTCAAGTCAATCGTCGCTTGAGATTGCGCGAATCAAATAGTGCTTCTCGGGTTGCCGATACACTGCTATTTTTGGTCGAGGGACAGGGTAAAACTGTAGACAAAGGTGTCGAAATTCCTAATCTTCCTCACCGCGAGCTGAGTAGTATGAGTGGTTTGGCACGAGAAACAGTCACGCGAGTGCTGACAAAAATGGAAGCATCGGGGTTAATCGCGCGGAAGCAGGATATTCTGTTAATTCCTGATGTGGTAGCCCTAGAAGCCAGTATCGCTTAGGAAGCGAATATTAACGATGAGTTGTCAGGTAATCTACTAGCTGCGATCGCTAGCTGTAACAACCGAGCCATGCAATCAGCCGCAAACTCCCCGTCCCAGCGGATCGGAACTACTCCCAATGCCTAATGATAGTAGAAATGCCAGCATCGATCGATCTCAGCGTTGCGCTAGTGGTAGTAGTGTTGCAAGCTCGCGCCACCTGTACTTAGAATCAGCTCTGTCAAATCAGTCACATCAGATATTTAAATGATAAAGACATTGCTTAATAAGTAAAGCTCATTGTAAAGTAGTTGGCATGGTAATACTAGTAGGTACTTCATTATGCAAAAACAACTCGATCGAATTGTTGACGAGACCACTGTAAGTAAAGATCGATTTTTATTACCAACAAAAGCGCTGATAGTTGGTACATTAGAAAGAGTTCAAGATGGGATTATCATCTCCCTATGTATCGGGTTATTTGGAATCATGGCGATCCAAATTCGAGCAATGTTTTTTTCACTGTTACCGCCTTCTCACTTCCGAGAGGTGACGGCTGATATTCTCTATTTATTAATTTTAGTCGAACTGTTTCGGTTGTTGATTATTTATCTTCAAGAACAGCGAGTTTCAATTGGAGTTGCGGTGGAAGTAGCAATCGTTTCAGTATTACGAGAAATCATCGTGCATAACATTCTCGAAGTTGAGTGGAGTCAAATTCTAGCAACTTGCGCTTTCTTGATGGTGATGGCATTATTGCTGGTAGTCCGCGTTTGGTTACCTCCAACTTTCGATGGCATCGATCCAGAACACCGTCAGCTACACCAACATCACTAATAAGGGATAGGGATTAGGGGTGCGAGATCGCCCTATTTTCCCTATATGAAAAGGTTACTTGGTTAATCGTTTGGGTTCAAAAAATCATGACGATCAGATTGATTTTGAGATAATAAATCTTGAATTTTCTGCCATTTTTTTGTCTCGATCGAATCAATTAAAACATCTAATCGATCGCGATATCTATATAACGATCGCAATAAAGCCTCTCGATTATATTCTGCCATCATTCTCCCCATCTCTGAATTACCAGCCCCAATCCGACTGGTATCTTTAAATCCAGTACTGGCAAATTTCTTAGCTAAGTTCAAAATTCGCGGATCTTTTTCATGAATACAAGCATTAATTAAACTCGCACTTATCACCATCGGTAAATGAGAAATCCAGGCTACAGCTAAATCATGTTCGCTGGGAGTTGCACGATCAACGATACAGTTTAACGAGCCAACCAACTTAGCGACCCGTTCTAGCGCCACTGCACTAGTTCGATCGATGGGGGTCAAAACATAAGGTCGATGGGCAAATAACCCCTTCTCAAAGGCAGTAATCCCGCTCTCAGAGTTGCCAGCCATGGGGTGTCCTCCCACAAAATTTGGCCACAAATCGGTCGCTCGATCGACGATTGCTCCCTTGACAGAGCCAGCATCGGTAATAATTGTCTCTGGACTGAGGTGAGGAATTAATTGCTCGATCGTCGGAATAATTGCGGCGATCGGCGTACAAATAAAGATAATTCCTGTCTGCTTGAGATCGGCTAGATGGCAACTAGCTCGATCGCAAATCCCCTCCCGTTCGGCAATTTCACAAGTAGTTTGCTGACGACTAACACCAAATACCTGATGTCCCATCTGGCGAAAATCCCATCCTAGCGATGCGCCGATTAATCCGAT
>JBJOOY010000153.1:0-8725 GCA_046051065.1 Cyanobacteriota bacterium | reverse complement strand
CCAGCCGCCTCGATTTTAGCACAAGGACCGAACGAGATTCTCTACACCGACGGACTCTTAGATATCACCATTTTTGCTCCGGCAAATACTTTAAGTGCATTGATGGCTTCCTATCATTTACTTCAGTCTGCCCTCCAAAACCGTGCTACCGTCCGCGATGACATCGGCTATTTACGTGCGCGTAAAGCGAGAATTACTACCAACCCCCCTCAAAAAGTCGTAATCGATGGTGAAGTAATCGAGGCTGATGCAATTGAAGTTAGTAGTATTCCATTAGGTTTGAATGTATTTGTACCCGAAATTACTACTGAAGAGCCAACCGAACGGTTGAGTGGATTGCCCAATGTAGAGGTTAGCCAACGCTCGCCCTCAGCGCCATTAATTGACTGATAGAGTGTAGAAGACCAATTGCTAGTGGCAAGGGAATATTGGCAAGAATTTTGCGAAAGCAATTTGTAGTCCACTGAAATCGATCGATAGCAACAAATAAGCAAGAAAAAAAGAGAGTAATCTGTCGATCGCTCTCTTTTTTGAAATAATTATTTAAGCAAAAATTCTACGCTTTAACTGCACAAAAGCTCAAATGATAAGGGAAATTTTTCCAGGGGTGAGTTTGGATTTCCTTAATCACAGTAGTACCTTTCCACGATAATTCAGGAATACTAACTTCTACTGGAGTTTTGTTAATTCTAGCTTTCTTGATTAAATTTTCGACACTCTTAGCATCGAGAGTTAAGAGCAGAGATTTATCGCCATCGTGCCCATACAAATTGACTGGAATATGTCCGGAACGACGGAGAGTATTTGGTTTGCTACCAGCTACGCGTTGCTTTAATTCGACTGCGAGTTCCATAATTTTAGGAGTTATTAGTAAATTTTTGATGTTTTGAATGGGCTGGTTAACTAAAGCGAAAACTAGAGCCAGCCGCTATCTACTGGAGTGCCATCAGCCGATAATAATCCGCGTTTTGGTCCATGAATGGGGTCTTCAACGATAATCGTTTGGTCGCGACTCGGGCCGAGCGAGACGATCGAAATCGGGACTTCCATCAAGTCAGCTAAGAACTTGAGGTATTTCAAAGCTGCTGGTGGTAGATCTTCAAGCGATCGACAATCAGCAGTTGACTGTTTCCAACCTGGTAAAGTTTTGTAAATTGGACGACAATTAGCAAAATCGCGACCTGAGTTGGGGAAATCTGTCGTACGCTGACCGTTAATTTCGTAAGCAATACAAACTTGAATTTCTTCTAGCTCATCTAATACATCTAGTTTGGTAATTGCCATGCAATCCATCCCATTGATGCGGACAGCATAACGACCGATGACACCATCGAACCAGCCACAGCGACGTTTCCGCCCTGTAGTAGTACCAAATTCAGCCCCTCGATCGCCCAAAAAGTTGCCAATGTCCCCAGTTAATTCGGTCGGGAACGGGCCTTCGCCAACGCGGGTAGTATAGGCTTTAGCTACACCAATTACTCGATCGATCGTCGTGGGGCCAACTCCTGTCCCGACACAAGCTCCCCCAGCCACGGGATTGGAGGAGGTTACATACGGATAGGTGCCATGATCGAGGTCGAGCAGGGTACCTTGAGCACCTTCAAATAAGATGTTGCGACGGCGACGAACGGCATCGTAAATCGCAATTGCCGTGTTGACGACATGCGGACGCAACCGCTCGGCATAGCCTAAATATTCGGTAACTATTGCTTCTGGATCTAACGGTGGCAAATCATACAGCTTTGCCATGATCTCATTTTTATGCTCGACCGTCCAGATCGTCTTTTTGCGGAAGGCAATCGGATCCATCAAATCTTGCACCCGAATCCCCATCCGATCGGATTTATCGGCATAGGTGGGGCCGATACCTCGCCCGGTTGTACCGATTTTGTGAATGCCTCTAGCTTCTTCTGATGCCACATCGATCAATCGATGATATGGCATAGTTACATGGGCAGTCTGGGAAATTAATAGCTTGTTGGTGGGGACATTGAGTTCGACCAATCGATCGAGTTCTTCGATCAAAACTTTGGGATCGATTACCGTTCCACAGCCAATAATACAGTCAGTCTCGGGATATAAAATCCCTGAAGGGATCAAGTGCAGTTTAAAGGTTTGACCCTGCACGACAACCGTGTGACCCGCGTTGACACCCCCTTGGTAACGCACGACCACGTCTGCCGACTTACTTAGTAAGTCAGTGATTTTTCCTTTTCCTTCATCGCCCCATTGGGCACCAATTACGACTACGTTAGCCAAGGGTTATGTCTCGATCTATCTGAATAAAGTTCACACAATCTACTACGCTACCATAGAGCTGAGTTTGAGTCAACTATAAATTGCTACTATTTTAATCTGCTAGTGGCTAGGAAATAGGAAATCTGTCTTTGTTTTTAAGGTGTAGAAATGTTGTGGCAATCGTCAAAGTTTCAAAAAGTACTTTAGACTTGCCTCTGCTCTAAAATATTGTGCATAGACTGCGATCTCTAACATTGCTCAACGCTTAACTAAATCTATGGATATTATTCAACTTACCGGAATTCGTTGCTATGGTTATACAGGTTATTTACCAGAAGAGCGATATTTAGGACAGTGGTTTGAAGTCGATCTGCGCTTGTCGCTAGATTTGGCTGCTGCGGGACAAAACGATGCGATCGAGGATACCTTAGACTATCGCAGTATTATTGCCGATGTGAAAGAGATCGTCTCCACTGCTAAATTTTCCCTAGTCGAGAAACTTGCCGAGACAATTGTCACTACGGTGCTTAAGCACGATCGAGTCCAACAAGTTGAGTTAAAACTACACAAACCTGCTGCCCCGATTCCCGATTTCGGCGGGAGGATTACGATCGAATTAACCCGCCAGAAAAATTAGTGGACAGTGAACCGTGTTTATATGCGAAAGACTTTGTGAATTTCGATCGATTGTCGAGATCTCAAGCGAGTGTATATCACCAAGCTAACGATCGTGTATCGCTAAGTTAACGATCGGTATACCACCCGATCGAGTCGAACATAGATCGGATACGCTAGGAATCAGAATGATAATTCTTTAGTATTAATATTGGCGGAGGCATCTATGACTGTGCGATTGCAGCGTCCCCTCTTAGTAGGCGGAATTGGTCTAACATTGGGTTTATGGGGCTTAGATAGTGTCTATCACAATCTCTCTGGTGTCGGCGATTGGTTGACGCTCGGAACTTTGGCCGTTGGGGGAGGTTATTGGTGGTATAATCGCCAGGATAAGCTAGTTACAGCGACTTCTGTTACTAAAGAGATCGATCTGACCACACTCGATCGCGCGATCGGTCAAGTAAAATTAATCATCAGTCAACTAGCGATCGAACATCCTCAATCTGGGCAAATCGATTCGCTCAAACAGCAATTAGCACAAGTTAAGACCAATTTAACCAGATCCGCTCGACATATTGCCATTACAGGTGGGCAAAGAGTCGGTAAAAGTAACTTGTTGCAACTACTCACCACTACACCAGTTTCCGCTGCTACACCACTTAAATACATCAAAACGCCAGATTTATTTACCGTTGGTGCAGACAGTCAAGCCGCAACAACTAAAGCTAGAAACATCGCCCTCAATGCCGATCTCGTCTTATTTCTCACCAATGGCGATCTGACAGCTACTGAATATAAATATGTAGAAACACTGCGTCAAGCGCGGCAGCGGGTAATATTAGTATTCGATCGAGTCGATCGGTATTTACCCGAAGAACGTAACCTCATCGTTCAAAAACTCCAATCGACAGTTAAGGGCATCCTTTCACCACAAGATGTCGTCACTACAAGCACCACACCCGCACCGATTAAAGTCCGCAAAGTTCAAGTAGATGGCACGGTGCTGGAAACATTAGAACCAGCACCAGTCGAAATCGGTAATCTCGATCGACAATTGACAAATGTCCTAGCTACCGAAGGTGAAAAACTAGTCTGGGCGACTACTTACCGTCAAGTTACTGGAGTTCAAACCGTCGCAAAAACGGCACTCAATACCGTCAGACGAGATCGAGCATTACCAATTATCGAACAAAATCAGTGGATCGTTGCCGCCGCAGCATTTGCAAATCCATTACCCGCACTAGATTTATTAGCTACCGCTGCGGTTAACGCTCAAATGGTCGTCGATTTGGGTGCAATCTACCAACAAAAATTCTCTTTCGAGCAAGCTCAATCCGCTGCTGGAGCAATGGGTAATGTGATGTTGAAACTAGGGCTAGTCGAAATCTGCACTCAAGCAGTCTCAGGATTGCTTAAGACTAACGCTGTTACCTTTGTGGCTGGGGGACTAGTTCAAGGATTGAGTGCAGCTTATCTGACGCATATTGCCGGATTAACTCTCGTCGAATACCTAGAAGCGCAAGATCTCGTCGCGCCCGAACCAACCAAAGCCTGGAATCTCGATCTGCTCGGCAATACCCTGCAGAAGGTTTTCCAAGCTAACCAAAGAGTCGCTTACCTGCAAACTATCGTCAAGCAAGGTGTCGATCGATTGATGCCAGCAGGATCTGCGGCTGAAGTGGGTTAAAGGCAATAATTTTCTACCCTTTCTCCCGTACCAATCGATCGAGTTCTAGTTGCATTTGTTGCTCGACGTGAGTATAACAGGCATCGACATAATCTCGATCGTTGGCGGCGGCTCTACCATAACGATCGAATTCGATCGGTTTGCACACACGATTGTGAATTTGGGTAGGGAGGGGTAAATTAGGTAATGGACCCAATCCCACGCCCCAAGGTAAGCCTAGATAGATGGGGAATACGACAGGATCGATGCCGAATAACCATGGCATCCCGAGATCGTGAAGTTGTTCGATCAGTGGGTAGATATCTGCCAACACGATTAAACCCTCATGAGCGCCGATCGATACTACAGGGACGATCGGTGCCCGTTCGCGTAATGCTACCTTAATAAACCCCTTGCGTCCAGCTAGTTCTATTTTATGTCGTTGACTATAGGGGCGAAATACATCCTCAGCCCCGCCAGGATAGACTAGGACGGCTGCTTCTCGCTGGAGAGCTGCCATTGCCATCTTGGGATGCGCGATCGTGGCTCCAGATTGTACTGCTAATGTTGATAAAGGCCCGAAATATTTCCAGACACTGGGGTGTGCCAATCCGTAAGCTAGACGTTCTGTCCCGTAGCGACTGAACCAGTCATACATCAACATAAACATATCTGGAGCCGCCAGTCCACCATTGTGGGAGCCGACTACTAACATTCTTCCCTGTGCGGGAATGTGTTCCCACCCATCTGATGTAACGTTAAAGTAATGACGGTGTAGCCATGCCCACATCGGCATAAATACCTCGCGGATACACTGAGGATCGCGATCGTTTAATGACCAACCATCATATTTGTGTTGGGAAGTAGGGGCGGGTGGATTGATTAGATACTGGAAAAAGTTTAACAATCGTTCTGGATTTAGGACTAATGATGGCAAGTTTAGCGAGATCTTGGCTGACAATTTCTTCGATCGGAGCTAAATTATTCTCGATCGTATCAAACAAAGGTGGGAATCGGAAAGAGCGAATTGACTGAGGTAATCTTTTTATTTACTCACATCTTGCATCAAAACAAAGTTACTAGTATTTTAGTGGCTAGTTTTTGGTTACGAATGGGAGTTTTAGCTCTAGATAGAGTAGTTGCTAAGTACTGGTGCAAGATGTGAGTTTACTATCCACTGTCCACTGTCCACTGTCCACTGCCCCCTATCCCCTATTCCCTGCGAATTGAAGTAGTGTAAAGATGCCAGCACAGAGAATCGTGGCGATCGGAATTGTGACGATCCAGGCGAGCACGATCGATTTTAGAGTATCTAGTCGAACATCTCGCCAATTTTTAACAATCCCGACCCCGACAACTGCACCAACTAGAGCATGGGAAGTCGAAACAGGTAAGCCGAATCGGGAAGCCATCAAAATTGTCGTGGCGGTGGCGAGTTCGGCGGCAAAACCACTACTAGGTTCGAGTTTGATGATGCCCTCGCCAATAGTAGCAATGACTTGTTTGCCCCAAATTGCCAAGCCTGTGACAATACCAATCCCACCGAGCATAATTATCCACAGCGGAATATCTATACTAGATTGGGGGACAGTTCCAGTCTGTTGAATAAACAGGATCGTGGCTAATGGAGCGATCGCATTACCCACATCATTGGAACCGTGGGCAAAAGCGACAAAACAGGCACTCAGGAGCTGAAATCTCGCTAATTGCCGTTCGACGATGCCGCGATCGTCTAAGCTGGTTAAATTAGATCGATCGGTTGTCAGCCCTCGCCATCCTACTAGAGTAATTGCTAATGCGGCGATGCCGCCCAATCCCAAGGCAAAATCGTGACGCGGGACTGTGGGTAAAAATGTTACTGGTAATGTGGCGACGACAGGTGGTAAAACAATTACCCCAAATACACTCACCAAGATAATTGCCAACCAGGGGATCCAGGTATCGACTTGAATTAGTGGTTCATCTCGATCGAGAATCCAGGCTTTAATTACAGCATAAAAACTAGCAGCAACCGCCCCACTCACAACGGGTGTAGCTACCCAAGCGATCGAAATTAAGCCAATTGCGGACCATTGGATCGCTTGTGAGCCGATCGCCACCCAACTAAATCCCGCGATCGCGCCTACAACCGCATGAGAAGAAGCCACAGGTAGATTTTTGGTGGTGGCAATTTGGAGCCATAGTCCACAGCTAATTAATACCGCAATCATCCCCAGTAATAGTGTTTGCGGTTGACTGATAAATAGATTGGGATTAGTAATACTAGTAGCTAAAGTTGCCGATACCTGTCGCCCAAATAATACCGCACCTGTAAATTCTAAAATGCCAGCAATGACGATCGCCTGAGCGAGTGTAATCGCCTTAGAGCCAACAGAAGTACCCATCGAGTTGGCGACATCATTAGCCCCAAGATTAGCTGCAACATAGAAAGCGAGCAAGCAGACAAATGTAATAAATAACATCGATTGGTGGCTGAGATTGGGTACAATTAGGTTATCGATCCCGCCATTTTAGCCTAGAGAAATCACTAAATGGTAGAATCTCGATCCATCAATTAGATAGATCTCGATTGGTTATTAATCGATCGTTTATAATTCATAAATTTAAGTTTTATGGCACAGCATAATCCTCACAGTATTCAACTTCAAATTAACCGGATGTTTGAAAGCGGTCAATCTTTATTTGCTTTGACGAAAGTTCAAGATTGGCTCAAACAAAGAAATGAAGATCCGCAGGACTATGACATTATGTTTAATAAACAACCTGCACCCGTAGGTTCGCGAGCTGTAATAGCAGTCAAAGTTGAGTTACAGCGTAAAGATGGTCAACCAGTAGATGCATGGTTATTATCTCAGCTCAACGATTTGGGCTGATGTCAACATCGTACGAACACATTATCAAACACTCCAGCTAATTTCATGCTCGATCGCTCATCCGTACCGCTACCAAAATTTGAAATTCTGGGTCAACCAGTCAATCTCGCTGATGATTATATTCCGTGGTTAATCGATCGATTACAACAAGGAATTGGTACTCATGTGGTGACAATGAATGCTGAAATCGTGATGCAGGCAAATCATAATCCCGAACTAGCGGCAATCGTCCAGCGGGCAGACTTGGTAACACCAGATGGTTCGGGCATTATTTTCGCGTTACGATTGCATGGCATCACCCAACGGCGTTATGCCGGGATCGAATTGGGTGAAGATCTATTGCGAACTGTTAGTACGCCAGCATGTAACTATCCAGTTTTTTTCTATGGTGGTAAACTAGAGGTAGTAGAAAAAGCCGCAAAATATTGGCAACAAGAGTTACCCGATCTCAATATTGTCGGCATTCAGCACGGTTATATCGACAGCGAGGCACAAGCTCAATTAAAACGAGACATCGTTCTCACTCAGCCTAAAATTATCTTTGTGGCGATGGGAGTACCGCGTCAGGAGATTTGGATTCGCGACCATTTTCACCTGTGTCCTGAGGCAATTTGGGTGGGTGTAGGCGGTAGTTTTGATGTGTGGTCGGGAGTAAAAAAACGCGCACCACAACTTATGCGCAATCTAAATTTAGAATGGTGCTATCGGATCGCTCAAGAACCCAGTCGTTGGCAGCGAACCTTTGCCTTGCCTCAATTTGCCTTACTCGCATTGGGCGAGAAAATTTGGAGTCGGCATAAACTCCCTTCAACTTAGAAAATCGACGAGCGCGGATTACTGTCGATCGAGTACCGCACTAATACGGTAGATTATGTCAGAATAGTAACCCCTAGTGCTAGGAAATACACTCGATCGAGCATAACCATGCAATTAGCCCGATCGGAGATTATCCCCTTGAGGAGTTAAACTGGAAACAATATTCCGACAATCCTTAAATTCTTGGTTTCATGTCTCCAACTTCGGAATTACTCCTAGTTTTTTTTCTGATCGTGCTGAATGGCGTATTTGTAATGTCGGAGATGGCGATCGTCTCAGCCCGAAAAGTGCGGTTGCAACAATTGGCAAATCAGGGCAACAATCGCGCCGAAGTCGCCCTCGGATTGGCACTTGCTCCCGATCGATTTTTGCCGACGGTGCAAGTTGGCATCACTTTGCTGGTAATTTTATCTGGTGCTAGGGGTGAGAGTGCGATTTCACGACTGCTGGCACCAATTTTAGAACAATGGCTGCCAAGTCGTTACAGTGAGCCAATTGCCTCAACGATAGCGATCGC
>JBJOOY010000152.1:0-3326 GCA_046051065.1 Cyanobacteriota bacterium | reverse complement strand
AGCCATTTTGCCATATTTCCTTTGGCTCCATCAGCGGCGATTAGATATTTACCTTCGATCGTCCCATTGGCTGTTTTGACCAACCATCGATCGACCTTAAATTCGATCGCTGTGACTTCTGTATTGTCACGTAATTCGGCACCTTGCTGTTGAGCCTGTTGGACGAGAAAATGGTCGAAAATATCTCGTCTAACCATCCAAATCGGCTCTTGGTTTTCTAGTTTGAACTCGACTGGATCTTCTAAATTCCAGGTATATCGCAAGGTATTAACTTTACAAGAAATTGCCGGACTAAAATCAAAGTCAAACCATTGCGCGATCGCTGGCGATACGCCACCACTGCACGGTTTAGATCGAGGTAGTACATCTCGATCTAAGATCGCTACCGATCTTCCTTGCTTAGCTAGATGATAAGCAGCACTTCCGCCAGCAGGCCCAGCACCGACAATAATACAATCAAACATAAATAGTAGTACAACTTAGATGTGTCGATTGTCGCTAATTTCAACCACAATCTCGACCATTGTACAACTACCGATTGTCAGGAAACTATGTCAATTTGACTAAATTTTGCGATGTCAAACAGTTTGTGCCCCAATCCCCATCTATTGATTATCCAGACAGAGAAGGAGGTCGCCAATCTGCGACAGTTTATTGAAGCAAGCTAGTGTGCTAATTTAAGCAGCTTGTTGATAGGGTTCGTCGATTCCCCACTGGTGTTTGAGGAGGTTCTTGTAGCTGTTTTCCTGCATCATCATTTGTGCATACAGGTTAACCAAAAATTCTTGCGCCTGTTCGCGACTCATATCTTGAACTTGGTGCTCGAACGATCTAATGCTGAATTGCTGTTCTAGAGAGAGGTCAAAGGATTTAGACATAATTCACTCCTACTTGGCTATTGTGAGCGAAACAGCCCCAACGGGGGACGGTTAATTTTTTATGCGAGATTCAACTTTGCTTGCGTCATATTAAGAACCATAACAAATATTTGACAAAATGTCGATTTAGTTAGCTTGCGCTATGTATATAGACACAATTAACCTCTACTTGTTTCCGGAAAAGATCGAAGCTAATCCTATCTCCGAGTTTAAAGAAGCTATGGTTGCGAAAATGCTTAAAATGAACAAAATCTAGTCGATAGTTATTTTGTTCTTCTAGCTAGCTCATCCCAAATCTCCAAACTTAGACAACAGATCGCCGCTTCCACCTATTTCGATCTATTCTTCCCACACTTCCGATACTTCCCACCCTGTGCACACTCCGGTGGTAGAGACCATTTCACGCCTGACGTTATCTGTTGCTTTACTAGAGCGAATTGGGATTGACGGGTTGTCGATCGAGATTTGTCAGCCATGATGAGCAAAAGTGCATAACGGTGGGAACAATAATTTTACATAATCTGCACAGTTAGCCCTAGCTAGATCCCCAAAGATACTGCTGATAAGAGACAAACCACATGATCGCTGAAAACGTAACACTCGATCGATTAGCTACTCAATTGAATGAGATTAAGAACCAACTCTCCAGTGGCTGTATTGTACTAAAGAGCGAGGTGGGACAAGAGTGGTGTCTTTATGTTTATCTCGGTCGCATGCTGTATGCGACGGGTGGTAATCATCCGATTCGGCGGTGGGTGAGAAATTCCACACTCGCAGGGATAGATATTAGCACCGATGAAAATCTTCAACTGCGAATCAATGCACTTACAAATATTTCGGCATTGACTTCAGAAGAGGCAGTTAGTTGCTGGGAGTATTATTTACTCGTCAATTGGGCCAAGCAAAATCGAATTACTCGCACTCATCTGATCGATCAAATTGAATCTACGATTGTGGAGGTGTTGTTTGAGATCGTTCGAGCCGAAGCAGTTAGCTGCGAGTGGATCGAGCAACCGCAACTGAGTCCTCAATTAACGCTAATCGATATCGATCGAGTCTTCAATTTAGCCATCCAACAACAGCAACAATGGCAACAAGCAGGATTGAGCAATATCTCGCCTGATTGTGCCCTAGAAATAGTCGCTGTTGAAGAATTCAAACAGATGGTTTCAACTTCTGCTTATCAAGCCCTAAAATTTGTGCTCGATGGGCAACAAAGTATGCGAGAAATTGCCGTCAAGGCAAAAAAAACTCCTATAGAAATCGGTAAATCTTTTTTACAGCATATTAACTCAAACAAGCTGCGGTTAGTCAATTTACCAGACTTTGCCAGTCCGATCGATCGGCTTAAATATCCTTATGGGGGGAGTAAGCCAGCACCATTGATTATTTGTATCGATGATAGTCCATTTGTGTGCGAGCGCTTAGAACAAATTTTTCGGGGTGTTGGCTATCAATTTATTAGCGTCCTCGATTCGACGAAAGCAATTCCGATCGCGATTGCTAAAAAACCCCAATTAATTTTCTTAGACTTGGTAATGCCCAATGCTAACGGCTATGAAATTTGCAGTCGGTTGCGGAAAGTAGCAGCTTTTCGTGACACTCCAATTGTGATTTTGACAGGTAATGACGGCGTAATCGACAGAGTTAGAGCCAAAGTAGTGGGTGCAACTGACTTTTTAACCAAACCTGTCGAAGCAGAGTTGGTACTAGAAGTTGCCCAAAAGTATCTAAATTCAACACCAACCGTATAACTTTCAATCACAACCCCGATTAAATGGTAACTAACATGGCTACAGCATTAATTGTCGAAGATGTGCAGACCGATCTGTTGATTTTAACTAGTTATTTAGAATCTATAGGTTGTCGAGTGGTCGCTACGACTGACGGTGAAGCAGCTCTAAATCACTTGATTACTAATAAGCCAGACATTGTCTTTCTCGACGTTGTTTTGCCAGGTCGCAGTGGGTTTGAAATTTGCCGAGCAATCAAGTCGCAGAGTGAAACTCAGGAGATTCCTGTAGTAATGTGTTCGACTAAAAACACCGATTTAGATCGATTTTGGGGATTAAAACAGGGTGCCGATATGTACTTAGTTAAGCCACTCGATCGAAGCGATTTATTAGCAGCCTTTAAAAAGTTAGTTAATTAAATTATCTTTTGGTTGATTTACACTTAAACTTAAAAAACTAAACGTTTTACTATGAAAAAAATGGTTGAAATGAACTTAGTCAAAAAAAATAAAGCTCATTTAACTCCAGCAGCTAGTGTTGACACTATAGATTTACGCCAGTTTTTAAAATTTCAGCTTCAGCCCAACTTTACAGCAGCGATCGAAATTAATAACAACGAAAAAACGATCGGCATCGGTTCAGACTCATCTCCACCGATCCGCGTCACAGAAATAATTAATATGCAGCTCGATCTAGTCGTACCAATCCCACATTT
>JBJOOY010000151.1:0-4966 GCA_046051065.1 Cyanobacteriota bacterium | reverse complement strand
AACACGATTAATGATGGGCCTGGGGCGATCGGCATTTCACCTAATAGTCCCATCACCGATCGAATATGGCTATGCCAGGCGGGATGGGAAAGATCGATCAGATGAATCAGCGCATCAGCCTCAGTTACTTCCTCTAAAGTGGCGCGGAAAGCATCCATCAAGGGCGGTGGTAGCTCGTGGATAAATCCTACCGTATCCGTCAGCAAGATTTGCCGCAGTTCACCAGTGTTGCTAGCGGGGACATTAAACCGCCGCGTCGTCGGATCGAGGGTCGCAAATAATTGGTCGGCGATATAGACTTCAGAATTAGTGAGAATATTCAGTAAAGTTGATTTCCCAGCATTAGTGTAACCAACAACAGCAACAGACGGAACATCGTGATGTTGTCGTTGCTGGCGCAGCCGAGAGCGATGCGCTTGGAGTCGATCGACTTCTTGTTGCAGCCTAGAAATTTTCTTTTGAATCGTCCGACGTTCGGTTTCTAGTTTAGTCTCCCCAGGCCCTCTGGTACCAATCCCCCCACCCTGACGAGACATCGCCAGACCGCGCCCAGTCAGCCGAGGTAACATATAGCCCAATTGGGCGAGTTCGACTTGTAATTTACCCGCACTAGATTGAGCACGTTGGGCGAAAATATCTAAAATTACCTCCGTTCGATCGACTACTCTAATCCCAATCTGAGTTTCGAGGTTGCGCGATTGACTGGGAGATAGATTGCAGTCGAAGACAATTAGATTCGCGCCCACTTTTTGAGCGGTGAGGGCAATCTCTTGGATTTTTCCTTCACCGACAACAGTTTGAGGATGGGGACGCGATCTATTTTGCTGAATGGTTTCGAGGACTTCTCCCCCAGCTGTTTCTACCAATCTGACGAGTTCTGCTAATCCATCCGTAAATCTTTGGGTAGTGACAAAATCAGTTTTCACACCTACTAATAATACGCGATCGACTTCATCGGCAACAGGATGATTTGCATCATCCCGCGCATATTCCCGCTCGATCTCATCTACCAGTTCGAGAAAATCTCGATCGCTAATCGTCTCCAGACTCAATGGTGACGATATCGTCCAATTGATGGCTGGATCGGGGACTAAATGAGCGAGATAGGTATCTTGAATATATCCGGTTACACCCCCGCCCCGCTTCTGAAAGCCGCTGCCAGTAATGTTTAAAATTACTAATGCATCCAGCCGTTGTAAGGCCATCGCCGTCAATGACGCTTCGCCTGGAATATCCGATTTGAGTTGGGTAGAGATACAGCGAATCCCACTCAATCGCTCTGCACCATAGCGGGGTAATTCGAGCGGCGGGATTTGGGTTTGGCGGGGAGTCCCAACTCCCAATCGAATAATTTGACCGCGCCGATTGACATACGCACTGAGCGGATCGCCGATTTCGGCACTAATTGCCGCTAGTCGCTGGGCGAATTCTGGCGTAATCAACCGATCGCCTGGTAGTCTTTGACTATACAAACGGCGGAGTTGTTTGAGTTGATTGGATTTTAATCCCTGTAAGTTGCCGTAAATCGTCTCGATATGCTCTTCTCCAATCCATTATCTCTATTGTAGTAGGGGATTGCGGGATATTTGAGCGTTGTTTTTGTAAAACTTCATGAAGCAGATTGCACCACCAGCTTAAGATGGAAATATCAGATCGCTTGTGGTTGGATATTAGATGCGCCGGGTAAGTTCGATGTTTAAATCATGGCGATCGACAATATTAATCTTCAAAATTATGACTTTTACTTTGTTTGGCCGCTGGCAAATTCGAGTTTTATTGCTGGCAACGATTGGATTATTATTAACAATTACAATCGCGATCGAATCTGGCGCTGCTATTGCTGGACAAACTTTGTCGATCCTGATCTATCTAAGCGTGTTTGGGGCAATCTGGGATCTACTTTATCATCAGCTCCAACGACTGCGATGGGATGGTGATTGGAATGCCCTATTACAGTTAGGCGGGGCAATTTGGGAGGGAGTATTTTTGGTAATATTAATTAAACTCGGGTTACCAGGGATCGATCGAGTTCACTTCGATCTGCCTGGATTCATTCGATTTTATCCGATCTTGTGTCTGCTCAATTTTGCTGCGACTCATTCGCTATTAAGGATTCTCTCTCCATATTCACGCTTCAATGGGGGACAATGGTTTTAGGGAGTAGCTAGTGTTTGCAACAGTCGATCGTCTCATCAATTTATTTAAAAATATATGCTAATTCGCACTATTGTTACATTTACTGCTGCTGCAATGTTATTTATTGCTAGTGGGACGGTGGTTTCACATCCAGCACTAGCAATTACACCGATTACACTCTCAGGTCTCAGTTACAAAGATTGTCCGCCAGAAGTCGCCGCAGGGGCAGTAACTAGTGGGGGCGTTACTCAAGGAGCTAGCTGTTTTAAAATCGTTGGGAAAGCGGAAAATAAATCGGCAAAATCTGTCTATGATGTTGATGTCTATGGCAGAATTTATGATGCTGACAATAATAATGTCTTGCCAAATCGCGGTCGCGTGGGCTTAATCGATCGAGTCTTACCTGGTATCAATGATTTTGAAATCCGGATTACCATTCCTGAAAATCTTTCTTTACCGCTCCAATTGAAAAAGTTTAAAGCATCTGGGTTTGCCTCAAAAATTAGACAATAGCTTTAAAAAAGCTAATTTCGACTTTGAGAATTACTAGCATTAATATATTTATATTCCCATCTTGGGTGTAATCTCGATCTCTATTTGACAGCGATCGAAATTACATTTAAGATGGGAATTCATAAACTACAGCAATTTAGCTGATTCCGTGAATTAGTTGGCTCTACTAAGATAAATCAAAGTAGTAGTGGTATTGCTTTTTGTTCTACAAGGTCGAGGGAATCAATCTATGTGCACTGCTGAGTCACTCCTTGAGTTGTCAGAAGTTGAAGCAGACTATGGTAGATTTAGGGATATTCATAAATTATTTGAACAAAGGGTAAAATGCAACCCAGAAGCGGTTGCATTAGTATTTGCCAGAGAGAAAATTACTTACCAAGATTTAAATATTCGCGCCAACAAATTAGCACATCATCTCCGCTCGATCGGTGTCAATGCAGAAGTTTTAGTGGGAATTTATGCCCAGAGATCGATTGAAACGATCGTGGGATTGTTAGCAATTCTCAAAGCAGGTGGAGCGTATGTACCGATCGATCCTAGCTATCCATTAGAGCGACTAAATTTTATCCTCGAAGATACTCAGTTACAGGTAATTTTAGCCCAGGACTCATTAGTCGATGCGCTAGTTGTAAATATAGAATCTATACCACTACAAAGGCTTAATCGACAATTACCAGTCGATCGAATTCGAGTTGTTAACTTGACGGACGATCGTTATTACAGTGCATGTAGCGAGGACAACCTTTGCGATGAGGAAGATAATCCAGCGCATTTAGCTTACATAATGTACACTTCTGGCTCTACAGGCAAGCCCAAAGGTGTCAGTATTCTCCACAGAGGTGTGGTTAGATTAGTTACTAATACTAACTATATCAAGCTGACAAATGAAGAAGTATTTTTACAATTCGCACCGATCTCTTTTGATGCTTCGACGTTTGAAATTTGGGGTTGCTTATTAAATGGCGGGAAATTAGTTATTGCTCCACCACAGGCACTTTCGGTAGAAGAACTAGGTCGGGTAATTCAACAATACCAAATTACAACACTGTGGTTGACTGCTGGGTTGTTCCATTTAATGGTCGATCGGCATATTGATGCCTTAAAATCATTGCATCAATTATTGGCAGGTGGGGATATATTATCGGTACCTCACGTTCGGAAATTTCTCGATCGAGTTAAAAACTGTCAGTTGATTAATGGCTATGGCCCGACAGAAAATACTACTTTTACTTGTTGCTATCCAATTAGATCGCCGCTCAACCCAGATGCCTCGATTCCGATCGGTTATCCAATCTCCAATACTCAAGTTTATATATTAGATGAAACCCTTCAGGTGGTAGCAGATGGAGTAGCTGGTGAATTATATATTGGTGGTGATGGATTAGCTCGCGGCTATTTTAATCAACCGCAATTAACCGCCGAAAAATTCATTTTTCATAACTTCGATTTAGCCCTGCAAATTCCCTCTCTACCTGAAAACTTAGATCTCAGTGCAGGTATCCCGTTTTTGGGTGGAGAGCGGCAGGGAGAAAGGTTGTATAAAACTGGAGATTTAGCCCGATATCTCCCCGATGGTAGTGTTGAATTTCTCGGTCGGATCGACAATCAGGTCAAAATTCGCGGATTTAGGATCGAGTTAGGTGAAATCGAACGGGTATTAGCTCAACATCCTCAAGTTAGAGAAACTATCGTGTTAGCACGTAAAAATGCAACAGCCGAAAAGCAATTAGTTGCCTATATTGTGGCTAAAGATCGGACAATTACGCTCCCACAATTACGCAATTTTCTCCAGCAGCAATTGCCCGATTATATGATGCCCTCGGCATTTGTCTTGCTAGAATCGTTACCTTTAACGCCTAACGGTAAAGTCGATCGCCAGCAGTTACCCGCACCCAGTCGAGAGCGTCCTCACCTCGAACAAGCATATGTCACGCCACAGAATGAATTTCAGTTACTGTTAACCAAGATTTGGCAAGAACAGCTCAAACTCGATCGAGTGGGGATAGAAGATAACTTCTTCGATTTAGGCGGAACTTCAGTGTCGATCTTAGAAGTTGCTGTCGATATCAACCAACAATTAGGCATTGAAATTCCCATCGTCAAGTTATTTCAGCATTCAACAATTGCCGGATTAACCCAATATTTACAAAACGATCCGAATCTCAAACGTTCCTACTGCAAGATTCAAAGTCGAGCTCAACAACAGAAAGCCGCTCAGGCGCGGCGGCGGAGATAATCTCAGCTATTGCAAAAATCATGAACGATGAGTTAGCACCAGTGATAAATGACAGCATTGCGATCGTGGGAATGGTCGGCA
>JBJOOY010000150.1:0-4003 GCA_046051065.1 Cyanobacteriota bacterium | reverse complement strand
TTGGAGGCTGAGGGAGTAGCCTGGGCACAGGAGATTTTAGCCAAAAGTCCGATCGCTATTCGCTGTCTCAAAGCAGCTTTCAACGCTGATTGTGATGGGCAGGCTGGTTTACAAGAGTTAGCTGGTAATGCTACGCTCCTGTACTATATGACTGAGGAAGGTGCTGAGGGGAAGCAAGCATTTCTCGAAAAGCGACAGCCTAACTTTCGCCAGTATCCCTGGTTGCCATAATTTAAATCTTAGCCGCCGCTCGCATGTGTTTAAATTTTAGAGATTGCTAACAACCCGAAAACCAGCATAATGTTCGATCGATCGAGTTCTGCCGAAATTTCTGGATCGACACCAATTTTAAACAAATTTTCATAGGCCGAATTTATTCCTACTGGCAATAATTGCGCTTGAATTAATTTATTAATGTAAAAAATAATTGTATTCACGATTGTAAATCTTAGATGTAGAGACAATCGTCATTAATTCAATTTCGATCAACAGATGATATTTTTCGGATCGAGGGGATGATTAGATCATATATTTGTCTCAAATGAATATTTAATGCTGTACAACTTATCTCAATCTAACTCGATCGATTGAGTCTAGATAATCGATCTAGTGTTTCAAACATGTCTATGTATGTAATTACCATTTGCAGACTGTAAAATGCAGTGTCAGGATATTATAATCGTAATTGAGCATCAACTTTAATACTGTCACTTCCTGAAAGTTTTTTGAAGTAGAAATTATATTTCTAGTAACTCAAACAACCCATCGTCTAACTCATAGCCAAACATCTGGGTCATAAACTTAAGCTTAGATCGATCCTCGATCTGTCGGTGTTGTAACCAGTCTGTTAGTAAAAATACCCGCTGCATCACCCAAATTTCTAAAGCTTCAGGATTGTATTGAATCCCTTCCTTACGACTGAATTGGTGCGATACCAACATCGCAACATATCTAGCCAATTCTCCGGCTTGCCAGTCGAGGAGCAGTGGTAAATAGGGATAACGCGCATCTACCCGAATAAACCACAACCGCACTTCAGGAATTTCTGAGAGTTCGCGTGGATCTGCCGGATCTCGGCGATAATCGACCTCAAAGGTTAAATTGAGATCGAATTGTTGAGGAGTGGTTGCCAACCACAAATCGATCGGTGCGGCGATCGCTGATAAGTCTAAGCTTAGAAGTGCATGATTGCCAACCCTAACGATCGTCATATGCTAATAATTGAGTTTGAATGAGAATTGTAGATTAATCCTAAAGGTAGTTTAAAGGATCTGGCGAAGTTAGGGAGTAGGATCCTGTGAGTAGTGAATAATAGTTATTAATGGCTGTTGAATTTCACATAATTACTAACTACGAACTAAAACTAATAAATTACACACTAGCTCATAGTATCGATGAAAAATATTCAGATTTCTCTGTGGGATAAAAGCAGGAGTCAAATATTACAACAGTGGGAATTTGTACCACCACAGCCGATTCGGATTGGGAGATCGCCAGAAAATGAGGTAGCAATCGATCGACCGTCAATTTCCCGACTCCATGCCACAATTGTCTATAGCGATCTGTTTCCAGGTGATGGTTGCTGGCAGATTATTAGTCAAGGTACTAATGGTACCCTGATTAACGATAGACCGATCGATCGAGTCTCATTGGCTAATGACGATCGCATTCAATTATCACATCAGGGCGCATTATTAACAGTTCAACTAGATATTAATAGTGCCTGTATTGCCGCAAAATCGACCTGTACTCATCCAGATAACCCCGCAGATACACTTTTTTGCATTCACTGCGGACAACCGATTACCATCAGCCATAAAATTAGGAATTATCATATCCTCAAAATTTTGGCCCAAGGGGGGATGGGTACGACTTATTTAGCTTGGGATTCAGCTAAATTATTGGTTCTCAAAGAAATGAATGCCGATATGGCGGCAATTCCCAAAGCGCAGGAATTATTCGAGCGAGAAGCCAAAATCTTGCAAAGTCTGCACCATCCTGGGATTCCTCAATATTATGATTTTTTCGTCGCAGTTCAGCGCAAATATCTAGCCATGGAACTGATCCACGGACAAGACTTGGAACGATACGTACTCAAACGTGGCACTGTCAATGTCACCCAAGCGATCGATTGGATGATTCAACTGTGCGAGATTTTAGATTATATTCACTCTGGACTACCACCATTAATTCATCGTGATATCAAGCCAGCAAATCTCCTGTTGCGCACGATTGATCGCCGGATTTTCTTGCTAGATTTTGGAGCAGTCAAAGAAATTGGGACACTGGGCGGGACGCGGATTGGGGCTCCAGATTACATGGCTCCAGAACAAAATAACGGTCAACCTTGTACCCAGTCAGATTTATACGCGATCGGCCCAACATTAGTTTTTCTACTAACCGGACGCAATCCCGGCGATTTTCTAGAATTGCAACGAGATGGCTACCGTTTGAATATGTCTAACCTACCCCATGTTACACCTGCATTGCAATCGTTGATCGATCGAGTCACTCAACGGCGAGTAAGCGATCGGTATCAAACTGCGGTAGAGTTAGCAGAAGCGCTACGTGCATTAAAATCTTCAACTTAATTCACTCGATCGTCAAAATTTTAGTTGTTGCAGGGAATACTTGAACTGTAAGATCTGTCAAACTAACTGCCAAAATTCTGTCGCGATCGTCTACAACGATCTGTGTGGATCTATGTCAGAATGCAATATAGTCGCACCAGGAAGCAAACCTTGAGTAATTTAGAGCGCTCTAAAACAGCTAGAAAATCCGCTAATCTGGGTAAAACCGAGGATATCCCTGCCGCCTTACGGAGTGGTAACACTAGGCCAAATCAGCCCAGTGGCATGGTAGCACGCAAACAACTACCGATCGGTGCGATCTCCATTGGCTTGGGCATATTGCTAGCTGGGGGCGCTGTTTTGACTTGGATTACAACTTCTTCTCGCCCAGACTCAAGTACATCCACTCAGAATAGCTCATCACCTTCAGCAACTGGCAATTCTGACAATTCCAGTCGAGATAATTCGACCACAACTGGTGAGTCAGCAACTACAGATAATGTTTTAAATCATTTACCGTATGCACAAGCTCCAGATGCAGAACTAGTTTCGATCGAGAATAATTTTCGGATGCGTAAAGCTGCTGCGGTTAAATTTCAAGCAATGGTCGCCGATGCTCGATCGAGTGGTGTCAATATTACAACAATTTCGGCATTTCGATCGGTTGAAGATCAAAAACGTCTGTTTTTTGGTGTCGGCGCCGAACGCGGACAACAGCCAATGAAGCGGGCTGAAGTTAGCGCACCACCTAAATATAGCGAACATCATACAGGCTATGCCGTCGATATTGGCGATAGCTCTGTACCAGCAGCTAATTTAAATCAAATTTTTGAGACTACGCCTGCGTATAAATGGCTGAAAGCTAATGCCGCAAAGTACAGTTTCGAGCTTTCTTTTCCTAAGGATAATACTCAAGATGTCAGCTACGAGCCTTGGCACTGGCGGTTTGTTGGCGACATTAATAGTTTAGAAACTTTTTATAAGGCTCACAATCTTAAGGGTAAATAAATAGAAAATATCTGATTTGTTATCGATCCGAAGACGGCAGAAATCATGTCGAAGGTGTTGCTATTAGCGAAGGACAAGGAAATTCAAGATCCGACAATCTTGGAGCAGATTTTAGCCTAGAGCGGATTAGTTACATCAGCTAGTTTACCTCAAGAGAGGATGATTGGAAAAGTCTTAACGTATCCAGTACTTTATCCAAAATAACTTCACCCCATTGGCCTCTGCTATTTGGTTGCCTTAGTGCTTTTACTAAATTACTTGTTTCTTGTTTAAGATCTCTCTCTGTTAAGACGAGAGAACCTACTTGAGTTTTAAAAGTATCAGTCATTTGCTCTTTGATTCCATGTACTGTATTCAATAGTCCGGACACTTTTTCGGAAAGAGGCTGAAACCGCTGATTTATCGTCAGTCACTTTCCCGTAGAA
>JBJOOY010000149.1:0-3373 GCA_046051065.1 Cyanobacteriota bacterium | reverse complement strand
GACATTAGATTGGAGCGAACTAGATTCTTTGCAAGGCAAACTCCGACAACATGAATTTCAAAACTATGTAGATTTAGTTACTACCTTACTAGCCGATTTATCCCGTCAATCTCAACCGATTAATTCATCGCAAATAATGATTCGGGGGATTGCTGAGGTGCTACGCCAGCCTGAATTTTCTCAATTGCAACAGGTGAAAACTTTATTGCACTTACTCGAATCAGAACAAGAGCGACTTTGGCAACTAATTTTCAATCCACATCTCAATAATTTACTCGATCTTCACCCGCAAATTACGATTAGAATTGGAGCTGAAAATCCGCTCGAACCCATGCAAACCTGTACGTTAATTTCTACTACTTATCAGCAAGATTCAGTTCCAGTTGGGAGTATTGGTTTATTGGGGCCTAAACGCATGTTATACGAAAATGCGATCGCACTAGTTCAATCAGCCGCTGATAGTATTTCAGCCGCAATCAGTCAAGAAGGTTGATTAAGTAATAAGTAATAAGTAATGAGTAATAAGTTCATTTTTGTGACAGAGATTCAAACCCCGTCCCAAAAACACTCTGCCTAAAGGCAGGGGGCTTTAAACCCTTGTTACTTGGTAAGCAGTGGACTATCCCCTATTCCCTATCCCCTATCCCCCTATTCGTTATGCCAAAAATTGCTGTTGTAGACTACGATATGGGCAACTTGCACTCTGTATGTAAAGGCTTACAACAAGCTAGTGCAGAAGTCTTAATTACACATTCACCTTCAGAATTAGTGGCTGCTGATGCGATTGTTTTGCCAGGAGTTGGTTCATTCGATCCGGCTGTCAAACAAATCCGCGATCGAGACTTAGAAAGACCACTCCAAGATATTATTGCTTCAGGGAAACCATTTCTCGGGATTTGTTTGGGATTACAAATTTTATTCGATCGATCGGCTGAAGGACAAGAACCAGGATTAGGGATTATCCCTGGTACTGTTCACAAATTCCAACCAGAACCAAATTTAACTATTCCCCAAATGGGTTGGAATCAACTCCACCTCAACCAGCCTAACTGTCCATTGTGGGAGAAGATCGATCCGGCTGCATGGGTATATTTCGTCCATTCTTACTACGTCGAGCCTAATTCAGCTTCAACGCAAGCAGCCACAGTCACTCACGGAACTCAAACTGTCACCGCCGCGATCGCCCAAAATAACGTAATGGCTGTACAATTTCACCCAGAAAAATCTTCGACAACTGGGCTACAAATTCTCGCTAATTTTGTCCATATGGCTAGAGACTAGATCGGGCTTGCTGAATAAGTCTCTGGTTTGGCTCTAAAGCCTGAAATCCTTGTTGATTTCAGCGCAATTTTTCAGAGGTCTAACGTTCCCTATCACCTGCCGTAGAATAACTTTGCATCATACCGATCAACTCCCAGCGATCGGTGTGCATGGGCGTTGTTATGTAGCGTTTGCAGCATCCACAAACTGGACAATCCGTTTGAGCGATCCAGTATCAGTTAAATCCCCCACCATCAAGCCGCGTGATAGGATCTCGCCGCTATCGCGTTGCAATCGCCAATGGAGTCGAAATACATTGTGATGCATATCGATTTGCCCTTCAGGTTCTAACTTGTGGTCGAACCGGGCGCGGAATTTTTCAATTAAGGTTTGCATTCCATCAATGCCATGAACGGGTTCCGGTGCGTGGGGGTCGATGTAAATTGCTTTGTCTGTCATACAGCTTTGGAGTAAACGGCTTCTTTCATCAGAATTTGTAGTATTCCATGCTGCCAGATAATCTTGGATCGATCGCATCATAAATTTCCTCTCTATAAAATTCGGTGGGTATTGTTTGGATCTCGATAGGCATTCTCCATTGCCAACGGACGGACATCCTCAAATATCGCGTAACGATTGCCGCTGGAATCTTGAAATACATGACAAGTTCCATTAGGCATTTCCATCGCACGATCGGCTATCCACCCCCTTGATGTTAGCTGCTCGATCGTCAATGCTAAATTATCAACTTCAAAAATGGGCATCGTGCTGGGTGCAGCCAAATGATCGGCAATTAAAATTAAGGGACTATTACCAAGCTTAAATGCAGCTACCTTTGCGCCAAAGCGATCGAATCCCCAAACAAGTTGAGCACCCAACACTTGACGATAGAAATGGAAATCAGCATCAAAGTCTGAAGATCCGACATAAAGGAAAGCCATTTTTGAAAATAAGTTGTCCATCACGCACTCCCATGAATTCATGCACTAACGAAATGCTGTGGCATAATCTTCTGCAAACTGTCGAAACAGGATCGGCGATCGCTTTGTAATCACAGGTACCGTATCGGCAATCAGTGGAGTCTGAGGTGATGCGATCGCCATTTCCATCAGGAAGTCTAGCAACCACTCAGGCAGTCCAGCACTTGCCATACCTTGGCGGTAATCGGCTGGAGTTAGTTGCACCAGTTGAAGCTTGCGCCCGATAATCTGCCCCAGTTGTTGCAACATATCGGTGAATGATAAAACTTCCGCCCCAGTCAGGTGATAGACTTGCTGTTCATGTCCTGACTGAGTTAAAGTCTCAAATGCCACCGCAGCAATATCTCGCGCATCGATCGCCACAGTCATTTCATCATGGACTGTAAAAAAACTATTCTGAGACTTAATCGTCGCCGCAGACATCAATAAATTCTGCATAAAATATCCAGGACGAAGATGCGTCCAAGCCATTCCTGATGCTTCTAGATATTTTTCAACTTCTCCATGCCAGCGGTAAACCATGAGTTTCGATTGAGGATCTGCACCTTCAACGGAAAGTTTCACAACATGTTCGACACCCATCTGTTTGGCAATTTGAATAGCCTGTTGTTGTAGTTGAGGCAGTTGCGGCTCTAAAGAAGATAACAGAAATAATTTTTTAACTCCTTGGAGTGCCGATTTTAGTTGTGCTGGTTGCGAAAAATCACCGATCGCGATTTCCACAGAATTTGTCTTAATTTGTTGGGCTTTTGCTGACGAGCGCACTAATGCTCTGACTGGAATACCCGCCGCTGTAGATTGTTGGATTAAGGCACTACCGATATTTCCCGTTGCTCCTGTAATCAGAATCATGTCCCACTCCTCGATCGATGGTTGATATTGCCATCATAGAGATCGAGCAGACGTGAATGATTGTACGTTCTTGCCGTCTTGCAAAATTCCAGGCGTGTACCCTAAAAGTCTTTTGAAATGCCTTGTCAGATGGGCTTGGTCGTAAAACCCAGTTTCGACGGCAACTTGTGAAATGGCAATTCCTTTTGCTAATTGTGCTTTTGCTCGCCAAACTCGCACCTGATTTAGAAAAGCATGGGGTGGAACGCCGACTTCCTGAGAAAATACGCGATTCAGTCGGT
>JBJOOY010000148.1:0-8626 GCA_046051065.1 Cyanobacteriota bacterium | reverse complement strand
ATGGGTTGTCCTAGATAAAACTTATGAAATCCGGCTACAGGAATCGTCATCCCTGTGAACGCTAAAATGATTGCTATCTGACGATTTTTGGGTGTAGTGCGATCGAACATTAACCGATCCTCAAATACGGTAAACCGCAGCTCTCAGTAGTTGCAGACTGATTTAAAATAATTGGAGTACGAGCATTAATTTAAATGCTCTTAACTCTTAAGTTTAACTTTACTACTATATTAACCGTCATGGCATTTTTTGATTCTGAAATCATCCAACAAGAAGCCAAACAGTTGTTTGAAGATTATCAACAACTCACACAGCTAGGCGGTAGCTACGGCAAATTCGATCGCGATGGGAAGGTGATGTTTATCGAGCGGATGGAAACATTACTCGATCGCTACAAAGTATTTATGAAGCGATTCGAACTATCTGATGACTTCATGGCAAAAATGACAGTCGAGCAGATGAATACTCAAATGAGTCAATTTGGGATGACACCCCATCAAATGTTCGACCAAATGAATGTTACGCTCGAACGCATGAAATCGGAGATCGACAAGTAAGACTCTCAGTCACCAAAAAATACTGTGGAGTAATGCTAACTTTCAGACACTAGCTGGATGAATGCTAATTATGCACAAATTTATGCGATCGTCCAGCTATTACCACGATCGAGGAACACAAAACTTAATTTAAAGTCAGTGGATATTAATTAAGTGTTCACTTTTCTAACTTGGGTTTAGTTTTCATGTCTAACTACTTTCAAAAATCAATCGCGGCTACTTTAGGTGTGGCGGTTGCTTCTACAGGTCTTCTTTTTAGTCTTTCTAGTCATGCCCAAAGTGGTGGTACATCTGGTGGAAGTACATCAACTCCAGGCAGCACTACTTCACCCAGCCCGAGCGGTGGCTCAATGGTTACACCAGCGCCAGGCAGCACGACTTCGCCCAGCCCAAGCGGTGGCTCGATGACTACACCACTGCCAGGCAGCACTACTTCACCCAGTCCGAGCGGTGGCTCGATGACCACACCACTGCCAGGCAGCAGTACTTCGCCCAGCCCGAGTGGTGGCTCAATGACCACACCACTGCCAGGCAGCAGTACTTCACCCAGTCCGAGTGGTGGTTCGATGGGTAGTCCACTTCCAGGCAACACGACTTCTCCAAGTGGTGGCTCGATGGGTACACCTACTAAAAAAACTACTCCAGGTGATACAACAGCTAAGCCAACCGATAAATCTAGTGGTAAGACAATCGTTGATGTCGCCAGCAAGGGTAAATTTACAATTTTGGTTAAAGCCGTTAAAGCAGCAGACTTAGTTGAAACCTTGTCTGGTGAAGGCCCTTATACAGTATTTGCACCTACTGACGCTGCCTTTAAGAAACTAGGTAGTGCCAAGCTCAAAAGTCTGCTGAAGCCAGAAAATCAAGAGCAGCTCAAAAAAATTCTGACTTACCACGTCGTAGCTGGTAAAGTTACCAGCAAGATGCTTAAATCTGGCCCAGTACCCACAGTTGAAGGTACTAATCTGACTGTAAAGGTTAAAGGTAAGAATGTAACGATTAATAATAAATCTAAAGTTACTAAAGCCGATATTACAGCGAGTAACGGTGTAATTCACGTTATTGATAACGTACTTACACTTCCAACTCACTAGTAGCTAGTAACTAGTCAAAAAAGTAGACAGAGTTAGGGGCTGCTAACTCTGTCTACTTTTTTGGTTCGACTGGCTTTAGTTGGATTAGTTGGATACGACTAAAACCTGGCCAGGCTTGATAATCGATCGTTATTTCCAAGCAGATTTTAATGTGGATTTATCACTTGCTAGATTAAAGATAGTGTAAAGTTTTTTTACCATACTTGCTTTTTTTAAAATAAATTATTTATATTGATAACACCAGTCTAAATTGATCCCCGACATGGGATTGACCAAAACGTATCAGTTTTAGCCAGTATCCATCTAGATAGCCGGAGCCAATAAAATGCAATTAACTCACAATCGCACCCTTCCTAAAAAACGCTACATTTCAACAGCTAAAAGCTTCTTGATTTGGTGCTTTGCATTAACAGTCACACTGTTAGTCGTTGGGTTCCCCTTAGTTGTCTTGATGGCTACTGTTGGCGCATTACTTTCAATCACATTGCACCCAATTCTTCCCGTAAGCGCAGTTTTACTGGTGGCAGGTGGGACGATCGCCTTAAATATTTTAGCTGTCATGCTTGGAGCTGTAATCCTGACTGCTAAGGGTATAAACCCTCAAGAAGTACGTTGGCTAAGTTGGTTGCATGGTGATGCCGAACCAGTTAGCACGACTACTTATGCTGCATGTCCGTTGACCTGTGACATTGATACTTAAAAAAAATTTTAATCCTATCAGTGAATTTATACTTTACTTCTGGCTCGGCGCTCGTCCGAGCTTTTTTATTTTTTTTACTATTCTCAGCCAAGCTTGACTCTAAATTGGGCTGAGATGGTGATAGTCTAGTACTGCTTCGCAGAATTATGCGGTGCGCGCTCGTCGGGGAACCCGACGTAAAAAGCGGCTTGCTCTGATCGGGCTTCTCTTGTCTCTTTTCCATCGCCCTAGGAACAAAGGCGGGAAAGAGACGCTCTAGGGCGATGGAAGCAAGACAAGACAGCGCAACAAGACAGAATTATGAATGCTGCTTATGGGATAAGCTGTTCATCGATCTATATTCACATGCTTATTTGCGCCACTGGCTACTAGTGGGCATTACCGACTAGCCACTAACCACCAGCTACTAACTTATGATTCGTGTTTGTTTTACCCTGGGAACTCGTCCAGAAGCGATTAAATTAGCCCCTGTGATTCGAGCATTTCAGGCATCGGATAAATTTACAACACAGGTCGTGTTAACTGGGCAACATCGCGAGATGGTAGCGCAAGTTATGGATATTTTTGGGTTGAAAGCCGATCGAGATTTAGATATCATGCAGCATCAGCAGAGTCTGACAGATATCACCCAGCGAAGTTTACAAGGATTAGAGCGATTATTTCAAGAGCTTAAACCACAACTGGTCATCGTCCAAGGCGATACTACTACAGCCTTTGCCGCCGCCTTAGCTGCATTCTATCAACAAATTCCGATCGGGCATGTCGAAGCGGGATTGCGAACCGATAATTTATTAGATCCCTATCCTGAAGAAGCTAACCGTCGTTTAATTTCTCAAATCGGTCAATTACATTTTGCCCCCACTAGTTTAGCTGTTGAAAATCTTCAGAAGTCAGGAGTGACCGGAACAATTTATCAGACTGGAAATACCGTTATCGATGCACTGTTGACTGTCGCCAACAGCCAACCTGCTTGCGATATCCCTGGCTTAGACTGGAGCAAATATCGAACTATTTTAGCTACAGTTCACCGCCGCGAAAATTGGGGTGAACCGTTACAAAGCATCGCCAGCGCCATGCTCCAAATCTTAGATAAATTCCCCGATACGGCGCTACTATTACCCCTCCATCGCAATCCCACTGTGAGGGAACCGCTGACTAAGGCGTTAAGCAATCATCCCCGTGTCTTTCTCACCGAACCGCTCGACTATAGGCAATTAGTCGGCGCAATTCAGCGTAGTTATCTGATCCTGAGCGATTCAGGCGGAATACAGGAAGAAGCACCCAGTTTGGGTAAACCAGTATTAGTCTTGCGCGATACTACCGAACGCCCTGAAGCGATTACAGGGGGAACGGCAAAATTAGTCGGGACGAATACAACTACAATTACCACCGCTGCGATCGAACTATTGAGCGACGATCGAGCTTATCATACTATGGCTACAGCTATTAATCCCTTTGGTGATGGTAGTGCTTCAGCACAAATTCTCACTGCTGTAAAGAGTTTTTTTGGAGTCTAGATTTACAAATTGGTTATGATGAAAATAGATCGAATATCTTTGGTCAGCTCCGCCAACGAGTGAATAACGGCACTGGTCAGGTAAAGAGAGATGGCTATAATAGAGAGGCAGAGTGGGTGGTGGGAAATGAAGTGTCCAAAATGTGAAAGTGAGAAAATTGTCAAAAACGGGAAAGTAACCCTAAAGGATAACAGCAGCATCCAAAAGTACAGGTGTAGAGGTTGCACTCAAAGATTCAACGACCCTGCCTCAAGTGGCTTGTCAGCTTCCTCATCCCCTTCACAATAACCGTCTATTGGTGGTTTGGCTAGCTATTTTCCATAATGAGAATTGCTGTCCCATAATCGATCGAGAAACTTTAGATCGATCGCCGATGGGACGATCAATCTAAAGACTCTAGTTCAAGAGCGCGAAGCGCGGTCTTGAATCGGTCAAACTCCCATCCCACAATCTTTACTAAACAGCAGGATTCAAGATTTCGGCTGGATATTCTGCACCATCTAGCATTACTTGAGCGACTACTCCATAAGCATCGATCCAGGCTTGTTCGACATTAGGTGTCCACGCTTCCTCTAAGCAAATCGCAAATACTTTGAGCAGCGTACTCCCACCATTGGATAATGTTCGGGTAGCACTCCATATTTAACATGGCGAGTTCCTAACCCTTTGAGCGCACCAGTGAGGACATCAGACTTGCGGAGACTATCTACAACTAAAACCAGCGATTTGAAAAGTTTCTTTTGCTGTTCTACCATGTCGGACTTGGTAAAAGTGGTTTGACAATTGGTGTGGACGGGTGAGCGAACGATGCCACTTCCTAGACGATTGCCAACACCTCACCTTTAATCATCCGTTTAGCAGCATCAAGCAGAGCTTCTTCTAGATATGGTTTGATAAAGTAGCCACTCGCACCGAGTTGGGCGGCGATTTGACGGTGACGATCGCTACCGCGTGAAGTTAGCATCGCAACAGGTACCTTGCTGAGGGCAACATCTTTTTGGACGCGCGAGAGGAATTCCAGTCCATCCATGCGCGGCATCTCAATATCACAGAAGACAATATCGCAGGGTAGACCAGCCCGTAATTTGTCCCAGGCTTCCTGACCATCACGAGCTTGTTCGACGCGGTAGCCAGCCCGTTTAAAGGTCAATGAGAGCAATTCTCGGACGGTGATCGAGTCATCGACGATCAGTACAATCGATTCGCGGTGCTCGACAGTCGTACTACTCATCGGAGTAGCCCACTCAGTCGAAACGGTACGGGTGAGGTTGCCCTTCGCCAATTCGATTAATTCCATCACATCGGCAATCGGGACGATCCGACCATCGCCCATGACGGTAGCTCCAGCAATGCCTAATGGCTTAGGTGCGGGGCCTTGTAAGGGCTTGATCACGATTTCTCGATCGGTGATAATTTTATCGACTTGCACGGCGATGAGATTGCTATCGCTGTGCAGAATCAGGATCGAGACGAGATCGCTTTCATTTTCCTGAGCATCGTATAAGTTATTACGCGGTAAGGGACGATTGAATCCTAGCAAGTCAGAAAGAGGCTTGAAGGGCATTAACTCATCTCGCCAGAAGATGCATTGCTCGCCGTTACTGTTAAGTTGGATCTGTTCGGGACTGACATCTTGAGTGTCTTCCACCCCATCCATCGGAAAGGCGATATTAGTTTTGTTATTGACGGCAATTAGCGCTTTAGCAATACTGAGTGCCAATGGCAGTCGGATCGTAAAGGTAGTGCCCACACCAAGCTGAGATTCGGTCGTAATCGTGCCGCGAATTTCGGTGAGGCTGGTACGGACAACATCCATACCCACTCCGCGTCCAGCTAATTCATCTGCCTCATCTTTGGTCGAAAAGCTAGGTAAAAATAGCAGCTCGTAAACTTCATTTTTGGTCATTGTTGCTGCTTTTTGAGCAGTAATAATTCCCTTTTCGATCGCTTTAGCTTTCACTCGCTCGGTACTAATCCCTGCACCATCATCGGCAATTGAAATGATCGTTTGGTTCCCTTGATGGATCGCCCGAATGGTAATTTTTCCTTCACTATGTTTGCCAGCTACCAGACGAGTTTCTGTGGCTTCAATTCCATGCGCGATCGCATTATTCACCATGTGAATCAACGGATCGGTCAGGCTTTCTAAAATCACCTTGTCGATGAGTGTATCGCGCCCTTCAACACTCAGCTCGACTTGTTTGCCATATTTGAGACCATTATCGCGCACGCCACGTTGCAATCGATCGGCAGTTTGGGCAAAGGGAATCATCCGCGATTTGGTCAAATCTTCTTGGAGCTGTCCGGTAATCTGTCTGAGCGTCCGCGTAACTTCGGTACTGCCATCAACAACAAATTCAATGTCGGCGGTAGATTCGCGCACCCTCACTGTCAGCTCGATCATCTTTTGAGAGAGCATGTGGATCGGTGTAAATCGATCCATTTCCAGCGGATCGTATTCCATCAAGGTGCCAGCCTGTTCCAGATCTTCGATTCTAGCTTGAGCCTGAGGTGTTGGCGTAGGTTTGGATTGTTGACGGCTGGCGATCAGGGAATTTTCCATCAGCGATCGCTCGTAGAGATCCTGCATCCGCTTGCCAACATCGTTGAGCCGTTGGACTTCAGATAGCAGTTTTTCAACAAACTGTCGCATCCGGTTTTGATCTTGTTCTAGCGTGTTTCGACTGACTACTAATTCTCCAACTAAGTTGTTAAGGTTATCTAGATGTCGGACTGACACCCGCATGGTTTGCTCGAATGTCCGTTGTTTCGATCGACGATCGGTAGTACTTTTCTTTGGACTCGCTCGATCGACCGGAGCAGCTCCAGATGCGGGTGCAGCTAGCAATCGATCGAGATCGTCAAGATTAGTCTCGGCGCTATTTACTGGCGCTGGACTACCGAGGAGATCGTCGAGAGCATCGAGTTCTCCACTCCCAACTGCAATTGCTCCGCCGATCCCTAGCGCTGCTGTGCCCAATAGTAAATCTAAATTGTCTACGTCGCCGAGATTTCCGCTGGAATTAGCATCCAACATCCCCTCTAAATCTTTCAATTCATCACTGGCAAAACCACCACTAATCTCATCAAAATTTAATTCGGCCAGATTTTCTAAGTTGGCAGATTGAGTGAGATCGCTACTTAAGTCACTCTCATCGAACAGATTTAAATCTAGATCGGCAAAATCATCGAGCGATTCAGTTTGCGCGAGCCGATCTAAGTCTAAGTCTGCTAACTCCAGTCCGAACGATTCTTCGTCTGTCATGTCAACAGATGGATTAGCGATTTCCGAGCTAGCATGTGTTGTAGCAATGTCGATCGGTGTTGATAATTCGATGTCTCGCTCTTCGGCTCCAGAATTAAGATCTAAGTTAGCAAAACTATTGTGATTGGGTAAATCTCGCTCTGAAATATTGTTACCATCGAGCAGATTTGGTGCGAAGCCATTGAGTTCGGTACTCGATTGCGAAAGGAAATCTAATCCAGCTAAATCATCATCTATCGATGAACCTGACTCGCCATCTAAATCGAGCAAATTGAGATTTAATTTAGCTAAATCATCATCGATCGACGAGCTGAGATCGGCACTATATTCGATCGAATTAAGCTCTAAATCTACCAAATTACTACTAACTTCCGGATTTAGATCTAAGTCGAGAAAACTATTGTAATTATCATAATTAAATATACCAGAAATTGGCTCGATCGAATTGTTGTCATTTCGCTCTAAGTCTGTAGAATGATCGCCATTTTGTTGCTCCGATAAGTTATCGTTCCAGCTCGTTGACTCAGCGGCAACTTTGTCCTCAGATATCATTGATGCTGGTAGTTGATGGTCATTCGCATCTTCAATCACTAGGGCATCTTCTTGCGCCATGTAGTGACGATCGGCGGGTGGCACGAGTTCGATCCCTTTGGTTATTTCCAGCTCGAATAGCTCTTCTAACTCAGCTTCAGAAATTGGAGATTGATTGCCAAAGGCAGGTCTTTGACCAACGAGATCGCCCGCGCCATCTGTTGGCACTGCGGTTTCGCTCTTGGAGTCTAAATTAATGAAGGAAGATTCATGGTTTGGCGGGATTGCAGTTGATTCAACTCGATCGGTTAGATCGCTGAAATCGGTTAGATCTAACTGATGAGCTGTATCAGTTGGTTCGATCGATTGATTGACTGGTTGCGACGATTGCGCTGATTCAGTTGGAATGGCGATCGGAAATAGCTCGTTAAGTGGCGGATCTAAACTAAATTTTGGTGCTGAAATATCGAGTTCGATTGCTGGGGGCAGGTCGGGTTGAAATTGGTAGCCAGCATTATCTGCTCGATCGAGTTCGGAATATAGCGGTGGCGAAGTTTCGCCTGATGTTGGATCGGGCCAGAAGTTCTCAACGTCTAGATCTTGGTTAGAGACTGGAGCGGCAAGATCGAAGATCTCTAGATCGAGATCGTCTTCAACCAAATATTGAGGCTGGATGATTTCACTAATTTCGACATTATTCTCAACTAGCTGTTGGGGCTTGACGATCTCATTGGTAAAGTTATGCGCGGGAGTGCTAGGGATCTCTGCTGGGATAACTCGATTAACATGCTGCGGATCGTTGGTCAAAGACCTGCCTTCGGCAATCGGCTGTGCCATCGAAGATGCGAGATCTTGACTGCTAGGCATTTCGACTAGTAGATCGGTGCTGGCATCAGTTAAATTTTTTGGAGTAATTTCATTGTTTGCCGACTCGTGTGCCATCCAAGTGCTTTCAGTCAGTA
>JBJOOY010000147.1:0-4804 GCA_046051065.1 Cyanobacteriota bacterium | reverse complement strand
CATTGAGCGCAGGGCGTATTTTTGGCTATCTGATCGGGCTACATGGCTGGGCAGGCATGGCATCTGTAGACAATCTCGAAGATGTTGTCGGCGGGCATATTTGGGTGGGTTTGCTCTGTATTGCTGGCGGTTGCTGGCATATCACCACGACTCCCAGTCAGTGGGCAACTAAAATCCTATTTTGGTCTGGGGAAGCTTATCTGAGCTATAGCTTGGGCGCGCTTGCCTACATGGGATTTCTTGCAGCTTACTTTGTGACGGTTAATAGTACCGTCTATCCCGAAGCCTTCTACGGGCCAGTAGGTTTGAATGTCGGTATGGCAATCGAAGCAGCCACTGTGAGGACTTGGTTGGCTACCAGTCACTTTTTCCTCGCAGTATTGCTGCTCGCCGGACATATCTGGCACGCAATTCAAGTACGTTCGGCAGCGGCTGGTTTAGATCTGCGTCCGAGTCGAATTAGCGAACAACCTGAGTGAGCTAATGTGGCTGTACCGATAAATACTCCTAAACTTGACTAGATCATTATTGAGAAGATTTCCTTTTTATTGAGGGAAATTTGTCTCTGGTTGAGTCAGAGATTGGGAAAGACTGAGAAATTTGGTAGAAATCGCTTTCTTGCCGATTTCTCAGCACAAGTTAAAAAATTCTATTTCGATGATAACAAACTCACGCGCCGTTTACGGCTGATGGGTAATTACACGATCGATTGAGGTTAATTAAACAATGCAAACTTACGACAGACCGAATGTTAAATATGGCTGGTGGGCGGGTAACGCGCGCTTTGCCGAAAAATCGGGGCTATTTATTGCCGCCCATGTCGGACAAGCCGCATTGACAATGTTCTTTGCTGGAGCTTTCACTCTGTTTGAACTCTCTCGCTATAATGCGACTACCCCAATGGGCGAACAGGGTTTAATCCTATTACCGCACTTGGCTACTCTGGGTTTGGGAGTGGGTAAAGGTGGCGAGATTATCGATACCTATCCGATGTTCGTCGTCGGCGTGGTGCATTTAATTTCTTCGGCAGTTTTGGGTGCGGGTGCTCTATTTCATACTTTCAAAACACCGGAAAGTTTAGACAGTGCCAAAGGTAAAGCACGGAATTTCCATTTTACCTGGGACAATCCCAAACAATTGGGCATAATTCTCGGGCATCACTTACTATTTCTCGGCGCAGGTGCGCTACTACTTGCGCTCAAAGCAATGTGGTGGGGCGGTTTATATGACTCCACGATTCATGATGTCCGGTTAGTGACGGCACCTACGCTCGATCCTGCGGTTATCTATGGCTATCAGACGCACTTTGCCACAATCACCAGTCTCGAAGATTTAGTCGGCGGACATATTTATGTCGGCGTACTCCTAATTCTGGGCGGGGTTTGGCATATCGTCAAGGAGCCGTTACCCTGGGCGAAAAAAGCCTTAATTTGGTCTGGTGAAGCGATTCTCTCTTATTCTCTGGGTGGAATTGCTTTAGCTGGGTTCGTGGCAGCGTATTTCTGTGCTGTCAATACCTTAGCTTATCCACCAGAATTCTATGGTGCAGTATTGGATGTGAAGTTGGGTGTGGCTCCTTATTTCGCAGATAGCGTGAAGTTGCCCATCGGACATACCTCCCGCGCATGGTTGGCAAATGGTCATTTCTTCTTAGCGTTTTTCTTCCTACAGGGTCATTTGTGGCACGCACTCCGGGCGATGGGCTTCGATTTCCGGCGGGTAGAAAAAGCTATCAACGGCATCAACGAACCAGTCACATCCTCCGCTGAGTAGTTATCCCGAAAATCCCCTCCCAGGAGCGACGTTTTTATGTCCAGGGTTCCCCCCGAATAAAAAACGTCAAGACAGGGGTGCCCATAGGGCTGCTGGTCGGGTCACCCGCCCAGTGGGGTGGGTAGATCTCCGCAACCACAATATCCATTAAATTTATGACAATATCCCTACAAAGATCGATCGCTGAAGATAATCCGAAACTAGCATGGCTCATCGGTAATGCCCAGTTAGTCAACCGATCAGGACAACTACTCGGCGCACATATCGCCCATGCTGGACTGATAATGTTTTGGGCGGGAACGACAGCAATTTCCGAAGCCCTGCGCTTCCAGCCCGATTTGCCCTTCGCAGAGCAAGGATTTATTCTGCTGCCCCATCTAGCTACTTTGGGCTGGGGTGTGGGTGCCGAGGGCAAGATTGTCGATACATATCCTTATTTTGTCATTGGGATGCTGCATTTAGCGGCTTCGGCGGTATTGGGTGCGGGAGGACTGTATCATGTCTTCCGCGCTCCAGCTAATCTCCAAGATGGGCAAGGGCGAGTTAGTAAGTTTCATTATGAATGGAACGATCCCAAAAAATTGGGTTTTATCCTCGGACATCACCTTTTATTTCTCGGTTTTGGGGCATTAGCTTTAGCAGGTAAAGCGATGTGGTGGGGTGGGATTTACGATGCGGCACTTCATCAGGTGCGGGTAGTGAGCGAACCGACGCTAAATCCAGTCACGATTTTTAGTTATCTGGGCGGAGTAAATCATGGCGTTTGGACACCGACGGGCATGGCTAGTGTGAATAGTTTAGAAGATATTATCGGCGGACATTTATGGATTGGTGCAATCTTACTTGGTGGTGGTGCATGGCATATTTTAGTTGCACCTACAAAATGGGCGGTGAAGATCTTACGGATCGAGGCTGACGCAATTTTAGCTTACAGCTTGGGTGGTTTAGCGTTCATGGCATTGGTAAGCTGTGCCTTTGTTGGGTTTAATACTACTGCTTTCCCGGTGGAATTTTATGGGATCGATCGATCTTCACCTGCTGCTAGTCAATTCTTTCTAGCGATTATCGCTTTGGTTGGACATCTTTGGCACGCTTATCGCGCTCGGATGGTTAGCGATGCAGCGTAGATGGTGAGGGTACCAATTAAGCGGCGTTTTTATGTCTAGGGTTCCCCCCGTTGGCGGAGCCTCTCCGTCAGGAGATATAAAAAAACGACAAGACAGGGCACCCCTAAGGGTTATTTGAATTTTCACGCATTTATTAATCGGAATTAATCACATGTCAAAAATTGGACTTTTTTTTGGTACCCAGACTGGTAAAACTGAAACTATTGCCGAAATGATTCGGGATGAATTTGGAAGTGGGGAGATCGATCTACATGATATGTCTAGTGTTGATGTTAGCGATTTCGATGGCTATGCCAAATTAATTATTGCTTCACCCACTTGGAATATTGGCGAACTCCAAAGTGATTGGGAAGGGTTCTTTCCAGAATTCGACAGTATGAATTTTAGCGGTAAAACCGTTGCTTATTTTGGGACTGGCGACCAGTTAGGATATGCCGATAACTTTATGGATGCCGTGGGAATTTTAGAAGCTAAAATTTCAGAGCGAGGTGGTAAAACGATCGGGTATTGGCCGACTACTGGTTACGAATTTAGTGCGTCGAAAGCCGTAAAAGATGGTAAATTTGTAGGCTTGGCAATCGATGAAGATAATCAATCCGAACTGACTGACGAACGGATTAAAATTTGGGTTGCCCAAATTAAAAAAGAATTTGCGTAAGCAAGATTACTTTCTAACTTATTCGTCAAGCATCGGTGGTGAATTCACCACCATTTTTTTAGATATTAAAGATTGAGATCGATATGATTAAAGTTCTCTGGGTTAGTGCTAGCCCCAGTCTTAAATATTTTCATTGCCGTCTGCTCAATAACCTCTCTAAAGTAGTCGAAATCGAATTTTGGGAATACTATCAAACCTTAGATGAGGGTAGTTCGATCGATGGGGCGATCGAGCTATTACAAGAATATCTATCTCAGTCAGATGCTCCCTTACATCTGATCGGACATGGTATCGGTGGTGTAATTGCTTTAGGATATGCTCGTAAATATCCGACAAAAGTTACCTCCTTAACATTGCTAAGTGTTGCCGTTCAGCCAGCAATTGATTGGCATTCCTATTATTACGATCGACTTCAATCTTTACCATGCGATCGCAATCAGATCCTGAGATCGATTGCGATTGATTTATTTCCAGGTATTTGCTCGACTCACATCCAAGATTTAGCCGAGCGATTGGAGCGAGATTTAGTTGAGGCTCCATCCGATCTCTCTTTATTCAGATTGAATATTCTTCCAGAATGTGGCGTCGAGATGCCGCTAATGATTTGTGGCTCTCAGGAGGATCCGGTAATTACTTCACCCGCATTTTATGGTTGGAATAGTTATTTTAAATCCAGCGATCGAATTTGCCACATTTCAACAGGCGGGCACTTTTTTCATCACTTCCATTCAGAACTAGTTAGTTACCAAATTCAGCAATTTTGGCAAAAATTAGAGCCAGAGCTAATGTTGTATCAACTCGCACGCGCGGAGTTTAATTAATGATTATTATTTGTTTTTTTCTGTCCTGGGGTATGGTATTCGGTGCTTTATGGATGATCTCCCATCACTGGAAAACCGGATTTATTTACGTCAAACGTTTACACCAAGTTCCTTGCCATAAGTGCAAGTATTTTACCAATAGTTGCTATCTCAAATGTACCGTTAATCCTCACCTTGCTTGCTCGGAAGATGCGATCGATTGTCGAGATTATCAACCTCAATAAATATCGAACCAAAATTTACCTGGCTCTCCCGCATTTATGGGAAAAATGGAGCGAAAGCGGAATTTTGTCCTTCTGCTTAACCTCAACTTTTGGATAAACTTTTAATGTTCTACTGGCTTAAATTGAGTGTAGACGGGGAAATATTCGAGTTAGAACCTCAAAGGGAGAGGTGTGTAGCTGGAAAGGATACAAAGCAACAGT
>JBJOOY010000146.1:0-7995 GCA_046051065.1 Cyanobacteriota bacterium | reverse complement strand
TGGAAAGCGGCAATGCAGAGGATAAGTCATCCCGTGTGTTTGGTTTACACGCTGGGATGGGTGAAATTCATGAAGGTTTTGAAGATCCCCTGCCTGATGAATTTTGGACAGAAGCCCGATGAATTTACTTTTAGACTCTAATATTTTAATCTGGTTTACACTTACTCCCGATCGCTTATCTGCACAAGCCACACAAATTATCGCCGATAGAAACAATAATCTTTTCATTAGTATTGCGAGTATTTGGGAAATACAAATTAAGCTTCAGCTTCAGAAGTTGACATTGAATTTACCACTATCTACTCTGATTGAAGATTTACAGGAGAGTAGCGATATTCAAATTTTAGATATTACCTTAAATCACATCTATGCCCTAGAAAACTTGCCAAATGAGCATCGAGATCCCTTTGACAGGATTATGATTGCTCAAGCAATGGTGGAGGAAATGCCATTTGTGAGTGCCGATAAAGTTTTCGATCTCTATCCAATCGAGCGAATTTGGTAGTCATCTTGCTATTAATAGGCTCTGGTCTTTACCAAATCTTAGATCGATCGATATTATGCCGCCGCGTTGACGAAACGCTCGATCTGTTTTGCATATTCTTGAGGACGTTCGAGGTCTGGAAAATGTCCGCACCCTTGAAATACGATAATTTCTGCGTTGGGCGCATGTTCTTGTAAAGTTGTAAAGTCGGTCTGTTGATGAGAACGATCTTTATTGCCGTAGATCGACAAAGTAGGGACTGATATCTCCCCAATCTCGGTATCTTGAGTTCGACTCAAACCTTGAACGAGACTGGCAAGACAAAAGCAACCACCTGACTTTAACGATCGATCTGCATGTTGAACGAATTGAGATTTATGCTCATTGTTTGGCGGTAACGCTAGATCGTACCAACCAGCCGCAACTTTGCGAGTTGTAGCAGCTACGATTAATTGACCAACGTAGGGAACATGCAAAATTTTGGGAATTATCCGCTCGTTCCATTGACGCATCGATCGAAAAGATGGCGTTTGTCCCAGCACCAAATGGGATACTCGGTTGGGGTGATTTTTAGCTACGTGTAGGGCGAAAAAGCCATTTGCACAGGTAAATGCCAAGACAGCAAAGGGAATTTCTAGTAGATCCATCACTTCTATTACAGTTTCAGCAGTTTGAGCAACACTAAAATCGTAGCTTAAAGCTGGATATGAAAATCCAAACCCTGGTAAGTCAAAACAGACAACGCGAAAATCCGGTGAAAGTGAGTCGATTAAGTCAGTGTAATGCTCAATTACGCAAGGGCCATCAGGCACGATAATTAACGGTGGTTTGTGACTGCCTGTATCCAGAACGCGAAGTGTTCCAGCTTGAGTCGGTAATAACCTCATCGACCCCGATCTGAGACTACTTTCTTGCTTACGCTTACCACGAGTTAGGGCAATAATGCTATCAATATATGAACCTTGCATGAATCTCTCTCTCACCAATATTAGATATATTCTCTATCATAATCAGCAATATAATGGCTACACCAGTTGAAAATTTCAGAAATCGCAAGAATAGACTATCTTCCCCAAGAATGTTCAAGAATTTAATAGTTCGATCGATTATTGTGAATTTGTCACTTAAAACAACCATAAATCGATGATTTCAACTAATAGCTAAATTAAAGATTCTGAACCCGATCGAATTCAACCCTCGCAGCTTCCACGGCATCAAAATTCTGAGTTGCCCAATCACACAGAGATTTGAGTACTCCATTCATCGTTGCCCCTAAAGGTGTCAAAGAATACTCGACCATCGGCGGTACCACTGGATAATTAATACATTCGAGTCCGAGTAATGTCAACTCAGGCTCAGACTAAATAGGAGATGTATGACTGATACCAATGTTTCTCGACTCCAAGATCGATCGCAGTTTTTTTAATGTTTACCTAGTCATTAGGCTAGGTAAAAGACTCCACATCGATCCAGTTTTGGTGAATTCGATCTCATAGTACGATTAGCTTGTGCTGAGTAAAACGCATCAAATTAGATAGAATACAATGGCTTCACCAACAAGTGGAATTACCCCTGACAATTGCATTTTTATGACGATCGATCGTCAGGTTGGGGTGATGTCATTTCTAACTTCAATCGACTCGATGCTGCTTAAAAATAATATCATCGACCGTCCACTCGTCAATTTTTGGAATGATGGAGCATTAGGATCGGCGATCGAATAATTAATAATCTATGGAATCGGAGGATCGCATGAAAATTGGCATTTTGGGATCGGGAAACATGGGTGGGGGTTTGGGTAAACTCTGGGCTAAAGCTGGACATCAAGTAATATTTGCTTATTCTAGGGATGAGAGCAAATTACAGCAGCTTGCGCTCTCGGCAGGTGAAAATGCCAAGGCTGGAACGCCGCTGGAAGCTGTATCGCAGAGTGATGTGATTTTGCTGTCTGTCTGGATGCCCGATCTCGCCGCAGCGGTGCGCGCCGCAGGTACCCTCGATGGTAAGGTCGTAATTACATGCATTAGTGGTTTACAGCCAGATTTTAGCGGGCAAACGATCGGGTTAGCAACAAATCTAGAAATTTCAGTTGCAGAAACCCTGCAAAAACTCTCACCCAACGCCAAAGTCGTCGAGGCTTTTAATACCACCTTTGCTGAAATTATCGCTGCTGAAAGTCGCCAGTTTGGGAACGATCGTCCCAGTGTTTTTTACTGCGGTGATGATGATGAGGCAAAAAAAATTGTTGCAGGTTTAATTGAAGATTGCGATTATCAAGCTGTAGATGCAGGAAAACTTCAGGTTGCGAGATCTCTAGAAACCTTGGCATCTGCTTGGGTACAATTTGCCGCCGCCAGTCATTTATTCCCCAATCTTGGCTTAAAAGCCTTGCAACGGTGAGTTTAAGTCGATCTTCAATCTGCCAAACTTATTGAGATATTGATATTTAGTATTAATCTTCAATTTGCTTGAGATGTTCTTCACCCCAATTACGCAACATACATAAAACGGGTTTCAGACTTTTGCCATGTTCAGTAAAAGCATAATCCACCTTGGGCGGCATCTCGGCATAATCATGACGCTGGACGATTCCATCTTTTTCTAGATCGCGGAGCTGTTGAATCAGCACCTTTTCACTAACTTCGGGGATCAGCCGTTTCAACTCACTAAGTCGTTTTGGCTCGTCGCGAATATTCCACAAAATCAAAATCTTCCATTTGCCACCTAATACACCCAAAGTAGTTTGGACAAATTTTCTACCATCTAATTGTTCTGTCGTCATCTGATGTTCTCCCAACACTTACAAAAAAGTAAGTACTTCCCAAAAAGTAAGTATCAAGTATACCGTAGTAATTGAGTCAAATCTAAATTTATAGTAGGAGGCTAGCCGCATGTCATCATTAACCGGAAAAGTCGCAATTGTCACCGCTTCATCACGGGGAATCGGTCGATCGATCGCTTTACGCTTAGGACAGGATGGGGCAGCGGTAGCGGTTAACTATGTTGCTTCGCCCGAAAAAGCTGAAGCGGTAGTCAAAGAAATTATTGTCAATGGCGGACGCGCGATCGCAATTCAAGGCAGTGTCGCCAATAAAGCTGATGTGACTCGACTATTTGACGAAACAGAACAGCAGTTGGGACCTGTCGATATCGTCGTCAATGTAGCAGGTGCAGCAGTCTACAAGCCCCATACTGAATTAACCGACGAGGATTTCGAGAAAGTATTTGCTGTCAATGCCAGAGGTGCAATGTACATGCTCCAAGCTGCTGCTAATCGGGTCAAAGATGGCGGTCGCATCGTTCAATTTTCTACTGGTGCAACATCAATGCCCATTCCTACTGGTGGACTCTATGCTGCCAGTAAAGCCGCAGGCGAACGATTTGCTTTTGCCTTGGCTAAAGAGATCGGAAATCGCCAAGTAACTGTAAATGTTATATCTCCAGGTGTTACCGACACGGATGGTTTGATTTTACCGCAACCTGCGATCGATCATCTCATTAGTCAAACTCCCCTCGGACGCTTGGGACAGCCTTCAGATATCGCTGATGTTGTGGCATTTTTAGTCGGTGATGATGCCCATTGGATGACTGGCCAAAATCTCCAAGTCAATGGCGGTATTTTGTAGCTGTCGAAAATCCCTTTGTAAAAAACCAAAATAGTAGGTACAAAATGACGATCGAGCTATATACAGCGAATACTCCTAACGGACAAAAACCAGCGATTATGTTGGAAGAAATCGGTCTACCTTATCAAATTTTCCCTGTTAACATCGGTCAGGGAGAACAACACATAGATGCTTTTCTAGCGATTAATCCTAATGGAAAAATCCCCGCCATTGTCGATCGATATGTTGTCGGTGGTCAACGAGTATTTGAATCTGGAGCAATCTTAATTTACTTGGCAGAAAAAAGTGGGAAATTACTACCAACTGATGCTAAGAACCGCTCGGAAGTTTTAGCCTGGACATTTTGGCAAGTTGGTGGACTCGGCCCGATGATTGGTCAGTGGGGACACTTCTCTCGATCGGCACCGGAAAAAATACCTTACGCAATTAATCGATACTTAGATGAAAGTGTGCGGCTATTAAATGTCCTTAATACTCATTTAACCGATCGGACATTTATTGCTGATGATTATTCAATTGCTGACATCATGAATTACACCTGGGCATCTAGTGGGCTGAACTTTATTCGATCGGCTAATCCTGACAGGATTGAGAATTTAACGGCACTCGATCGCTGGGTCAAGACAATTGGAGATCGCCCTGCTGTGGTAAAAGGTTTAGCAGTACTCAAATAACCATAGATACACTTACTTCGGAGAATTCCATGACTTTAGATAATGCTTACATAACGGCTGAAAATAATCTTGATGTTCGAGACGAACAGGCGATTCGTCAGGTCATTGCCCGCCTGAATCATGCGTTAGATGCTGCTGATTACCCGCTGTATGCGAGTTTCTTCTCCACAGATGCAGTTTTTAATTCGGCTTTTGGTCGAGCAACTGGACAAGAGCAAATCGCCGCAGCCCTTGAACAATCACGACCATTCATCATCAATAAACGTCATGCGGCTGTGAATTTGGTTATCAGCGGGGTGGGCGATGAAGCCGTTGTGACTAGCTATCTGATTGTGTTTGAGCGCGCAGTGTCACTAGCTTATGTTGGTTCTGCCATCAATATCGATACAATGCGGCGACAAGACAATAAATGGGTCGTCATCCAACATGACAGCGAACTAGATCCAGCTACATTGGTGGCGATGCAAGTAGCAATGAAATCATAATCCAAAATTGAGTCCCGATGATTACTTTTGTCAATATGTTTACTGTGAAAACTGGACAACAGGATGCTGCCTTTGTAGGAATCCGGCAAATTTATACCGAAGTTGTCAAATTTCAAGCCGGATTTATTAGTGCCACATTGCTCAAAAGTGATGATGGTAATACCGTCACTGCAATCGCCCAGTGGGAAACAGCAGAAAACCTCGCCAGCCTATCCCAACATCCGCGATTTCGAGAACTACATAACGAATCATTTTATGAATCGATCGTTAAAGTAGAACCGCGCATTTATAGTACCGAACAAATTACGATCGGCCCTTAAATAGTTTGTGCTACACGCCGATCGATCGGATTTTTGAATAATTAGGAGAAATCATGGACGTTGCAAATTCAATTGCTTTGGTCACTGGGGCAAATGGCGGATTGGGACAACACTATATTGAAGCGTTGAGATCGCGAGGTGTCGCTAAAATTTACGCGGGTGCTCGTAACCCCAAAGCATTGGAGTCGCTAGTAGCCAACCATCCCGATATCGTCATTCCCATTGCTCTCGATATTACAGATGAAGAGTCCGTCGATCGGGCAGCCGCACAATGTCCAGACGTAACCCTGCTGATTAACAATGCCGGAGTTGGATTCGATCGGGGATTAATCGCTGCGCCAGATCTTTCTGGAGCAAGGATGGAGATAGATGTTAACTACTTTGGCACCCTGATGATGTGTCGTGCTTTTTCATCTGTATTGAAGCGCAATGGCGGTGGCGCAATTATCAACATGGTGTCGATACTGGCACAAGTCAATCTTCCCTTCAATGGCAGCTACTGTTCATCTAAAGCCGCAACGCTATCCCTTACTCAAGGGGTACGAGCCGAACTAGCAGCGCAAGGAACGTTGGTCATTGCGGTATTACCTGGAACCATTGATATCGGTATGGGCAAATTCTCTCCCGCCCCGAAGGTGTCGCCGGAAGAAGTCGTTAGCGATGCGATCCAAGCTGCGATCGATAACATTGAGGAAGTCTACCCTGGTGAACAAGCAAAACAAATGGCAGCACAATTACTCAGCGATCCCAAATCGCTTGAAAAAGCACTAGCGAACATGTTACCCAGTTCAACTTAATGGAATCCGACATGACAGTGAACTAGATCCAGCTATATTGGCAGCAATGCCGATCTCAACGAGTCATTTTACGAATCGATTGTTAAAGTAGAACCTCATATTTACAGTGCCCAAAAAGTTACCATCAGTCCTTAAATAATTTGTAAATAATTAACCAAGATTGTGCCCATGACTCAAACCGCCGAAACCACAAATAAATCATCTTTCAAACTCAATGTCAAACAAAAAAATTGGCTGGTATCAGCCCATGTTGCCTCCGGCGCAATCTGGTTGGGCACGGGGCTATGCTTGGTCATCATGGGCATCAAAAATGTTGATGCACCCAATGGCGATGCCCTCTATGCAATTAACGAAATTTGTAAATTCTTAGATGATTTTGTCATCGTCCCCACTGCCACATTGTCACTAGTAACGGGCTTTTTCCTCTCCTGGTTTACCACTTGGGGATTTGTCAAGCATTACTGGGTGATAACTAAATGGGTGCTGACGGTATCGGCGATCGTCTTTGGCACCTTCTGGGTCGGCCCCTGGATTAATGCGATGACTTCCATCTCTGCCGCAGAGCGTCTTCAAGCTCTCCACAATCCCCTGTATATGTTCGACAACCAGGGGATAATTTGGGGCGGACTGGCGATTAATATCACTCTGCTGATAGTAATTGCGGTTTCATTACTCAAACCTTGGGGTCGTCGTTCTGACAAACCTAAAAAAAGCGCGGGATAGAAACTTGATATTATCAAAAAAATGCAGGTTGGGTTGCTCGTAGCACTAGCACAGCATCTCCATCAGGAGATAACCCAACACTCAAAACAACACCTAATTCACAATTACCAGGAAAATTCCATGACAAATATCGCAATTATCTACTTTTCAGGTGCTGGAAATACTCATTTGATGGCAGAAGCCGTCGCCACAGGTGCCCAAACAATTCCCGACACAAAAGTCCAATTACTCCGCATTACTGGCGAACAAATTATCAATGGTCGCTGGAAAGATGAAGCAATGATGGCTACTTTGAATAGTGCCGACGCGATCGTGTTTGGTTCGCCTACTTATATGGGTGGCGTTGCTGCTCAATTAAAAGCATTTGTGGATGCTGCCAGTGCTACTTGGGCGCAACAACTCTGGAAAGATAAGATTGCTGGCGGTTTCACCCATTCCGCTGGGATGAGTGGTGATAAGCAAGGAACGCTGATTTATTTGGCAATTAACGCCGCCCAACACGGGATGATTTGGGTGGGGGCTGGTGAAATGTCTCAACCCAATGGGGTGAATCGGTTGGGTTCTTATACTGGAGTAATGGGGCAAGCCATTCCTGATTTTACAGGGACAAAAACGGTAGAACTGGATACAGGAGATCGACTAACGTGTGAATTATACGGTCAAAGGATTGCCGCAGCAACTAAGCGTTGGCAGAAGTAATTCAATTGAACCAATTTGATCGGATTGTATTGTATTGGGACTGTAGGGGCAGGTTTATGCAACTAATCCAAACTTGAAGATAACCTAATTCAAACCTGCCCAACCCCGCCAGCAACCTAAATGTTATTTTTTACCAACGCGATTTTCCAGAGGAAAGGCTTCGCCAACGAAAATCGACAATCTGATT
>JBJOOY010000145.1:0-4007 GCA_046051065.1 Cyanobacteriota bacterium | reverse complement strand
ACTAAATTTTAGTGTACTAAAAATAGTGGCTAAAACGACGATCCGATCGCAGCCACTATTCAAGGTTAATTATCGTTAGTAGCCTAGAGCTTTAAGCACATCATTGGCATGAGTATCAGTTTTGACACTGGTATCGACATGCACGACCTTGCCAGTTTCATCGATCGCGTAGGTTACGCGCTTGGCATAGCCCCCACCGTCAACATCATAAGCACTAATGATGTCACCATTTACATCGGCTAGCAGCGGAAAGGGCAGATTAAACTTTTTGGTAAAATCTTGGTGGGAAGATTCATCATCTTTACTCACACCCAAGATAACAATGCCTTTGTCCTGATACATGGCATAATTGTCCCGAAAACTACAAGCTTGCTTGGTGCAACCAGGCGTATCATCTTTAGGGTAAAAGTACATGACGACTTTTTTTCCTGCCAATCCAGCCAGAGTTACCGTGTTGCCATCGGTATCTTTAACGTTAAAATCAGGAGCTTTTGTACCTACTGCCAGAGCCATAAGATGATTTCCCTGTAAATTTGAGTATTGATATCACAGTTTTTACCTTAAAGCATTTTGACAGATTTGACCAAGACTGGTTTCCAGCTTAGCGCGATCGAACTAAAATCGCGGTGACCTAGACTTAATCGATCGCATTCGATCGTTCTTTTTTTGATAGCTATTAAAGAATTTTCTCCAATCCATATACTAACGATTTTAGCCCCAAAATCTTGCGAATAGCGAGCAGGACTCCCGGCATATAGCAGGAGCGATTGGTGGTGTCATGGCGGAGGAGGTAGATTTCGCCTGGTGCGCCAAAGATAATTTCTTGATGGGCAATATACCCAGGGAGCCGGACGCTGTGGATGCGGATGTTTTCATCGGCGGTGCAACCTCGCGCGCCAGCCATTTTTTCCGATTCGGTGACACTGGGTGGGTTAAATGTTTTGCCGAGTTCGCCTAATAATTGGGCGGTTTGAATGGCGGTACCGCTGGGTGCATCGGCTTTTTGATTGTGGTGGAGTTCGATAATTTCGACGTGTTCGAAGAATTTGGCAGCTTGAATTGCGGCTTGCTGCATTAAGATTACCCCGATCGAGAAATTGGGGATAATCAGACAACCAGTACTAGCTTTGTCGGCAAATTCAGCTAATTCCTGAATTTGCTGGGGATTCAATCCAGTGGTACCAATGACGGGACGGACTCCATAGGCGATCGCGGCGCGCACATTTTCGTAGATACTGTCAGGATGGGTAAAATCGACCATGACCGCTGGTTGTTTTTCTTGGGATGCCATCGCGAGGATCGCCTGAAGATCGTTCATTACAGGCACTTCTAAGGCTCCACAGCCAGCAAGTTCGCCGATATCTTCGCCCTGAATTTTGGGGTGACGATCGATCGCCCCAAACAAGACCATATCTTCGGCACCAGCCACCGCTTTGATGACTTCTAATCCCATTTTTCCGGCTGCACCATTGACGACGACTGGGATGGGCGATCGATCGCTCATAATTAAGTTACTCCTCGGCTGACGACTCTATTTTAGAACATCTTAACTTTAATAGCGATCGTACATTCGGAAGTTCCGATGCTATCGAACATCTAAATCACATTAGCTAAATTACCTTTATTTTTTAATTTTCTATTCTATAAAGCTGTCATCAGAATGGTGACTAAACATTCGATCGATAGTCATTAATATTCGATAATATTTCGATCGAATCAATAACGATCGAAATAACAATATTCAGATGTTACTCTTTTTGCCTCTACTAGATCTTAGCTTTTTAGATACTAAAATGACACCGATCGCTAAAACTGTTTCAAGGAAATAGCTTTAGCTAACATTGGTAAACATCGATTTTGACCCTAATTTGACGAGATATTAAGCTATTCAATCATCAAATCGATGTTTTTGTTGAAAACTTTGAAATAATTACCCCATCAGCTTTTCGAGGTTTGGCGGCACTAAAAGTCACGTGTAATGTCATACATTAATTAAATCCAGTTACTATGAATATGTGCTAAAAACAAGTGTCTATGTCATATTTACACAGCGATCTGGTAACGTGCTGTATAGATATACACAGCCAGATTCTAGTGCGCAAGTAGATTTATGACTCAATAAGTTGACATTTTGTGGTGACAGCTTAAAAGTTAGACTCTCTCGGAGCGATCGTTTTTAGCATGAGGATACAAAATGTTGCAATTTATACTATATAAGATTTCATTTTCAGAGTTTAGATGCAGATACCCATAACTGTTGATTTCAATAAAAAAAATGCTAGTTTACAAATCTTCCCCTCTAAACCTCTGCTATCAAGTAACAATACTAATTGGAATAACCTACGACTCGAACATTATCTGCTTCCTGCTTACGGATGTCCAGAATTCGTACCTGTCCAGAATGTAGTTGCAATTTTTCATCAGCTTGTGAGGAGCGTAAAGCGAATGTTCGGTGATGATGTTAGGGATGAATGTATTAACACTGGTGATATTGTAATTAGTCCGGCAAATATCTCTCACTCTTGTTGTTGGGATACAGAAACCTCATTTACGCTCCTATCTTTTGAACCAGAACTTATTGCCCGCGCCGCTTATGAATTCATAGATCGAAGTCGGATCGAACTCTTGCCACATTTTGCACAACCCGATCCAATAATTTATGAGATTGGGCAATTACTCACGGCACAATTGCAATCCGATCGACAAGCTAGTCAAATTTATGCTGATTCAGTGACTTTATTTCTTGCTACTCATTTGCTAGAACACTATTGTGTTGGTAAAAATCACATCGAAAAAAACAATGATGCTTTGCACCAGAAAGATCTACGACAAGTGGTTGACTACATAGATACCCATCTCAATCGAAACTTAGGTTTGACAGAATTAGCAAACTTAGTAGGTATGAGTCATTATCACTTTGCGCGCCTGTTTAAGAAAAGTCTGGGAGTTTCTCCACGCCAATATTTAATCGAGCGTCGAAATGAAAAAAGCATTATTACAAGGAAAATTTTGATGGAATTTTTTAATACTTGGATTGAAGAATTTACAAAATGGTTTATCCAATATTTGCTAACTGCTGGTTTAGCTGCATTTGTAGTAAATATTGGGCTTGCTCATTTATGGATCGAGAATCGTCAAAAATGGAGTTGGGTCAAGGCAGATCAAGATATGTCGGAGTATGAACTTCAAGAAGCATTGAGCGGTAATTATATGCCTCTGATGTTATCTAAAGCTGTATGGAGTATTTTATTTTCGATAATTATGTCTACTATTACAGTATTTACAAATTCCCTAGCTAAGTAGCTTAGTTATCACAAAAAAATCTGAATAATTATTCATAAAAATGTAGTAATTAATATGATGTATCGCATTGTTGATAGTTGAGTGTGATATGAACTTATCAACTGCACATATGGCTTCATTAAAGTTTATGAGGCTTTTCCTGAGATGAGCCATGCAAAGTTTGCATGGCTCGATTCTAGTTCAGCCTAGAACTCGATCGATATCAACATAAAATTTCTAGACTGAGTATCGATCGATCGATGGGTAGTTCGATCGTTTTCAGTGGTAGTCGTAATAGATTTGTGCTAAGTGACGTTTTAAAAATCGAGCATGATTTTGATAGTATTTAGCAAGATTTTCTAACGACAAGAGATAGTGAGCTATAGTAACCTAATCTCAGTCACAAGTTTTTGGGGCTTCAATCTCCAATCAAATCTCAGACAATTCTACTTAAATCGGAGTTATCTCAATGATCCAGTTAAATGATTTGCGCCAAAATTCCTCTACTCTAGAAGAACTCACAAATCTAGAGACTGATGCAGTGCGTGGTGGATTTCTTCCCCTATTAGTGGGAGTAGGTGCAGGTGCCGCTGGTGGTGCGATTGGACAGGGACTAGGCAACCTTGCGACCGGAAAACCGATACAGACAAATGTGCTCGAATCAGCAGCACTTGGTGGCGCAACGGGACTTCTTGGACCAGTCGGTGCGGTAACTAAAGCGATCC
>JBJOOY010000144.1:0-6589 GCA_046051065.1 Cyanobacteriota bacterium | reverse complement strand
TTGTTCAAGCAATTTCCCAATCATTTGAGGATCTTGTGCAATTCGAGTGAGAACTCTAATAGCTAACTGCTCTGGAATGCTAAGCATGTTTGTACTCAAACAATAGGTGTTCAAACTTAGAATGCCCCAAAAGATACAGGAAGCTAATAATCATTAGGTGGAAAACTTCCACCTATCCACCTAAATTTGGTCAGAGCTTCGCAGAGATCATCATGAATAATGCAGGACACAGTGTGCGATCGATCGAGTCAGAAATATATTCTACTCAGATCGCCAACATCGATTAATCCTGAGATCTCGACTGCACAGGTAGATTCTTGGGTAAGATAGATGGAGTACAGATCTAACAGTTAATGACAATCGATCGTCAACTGTCAGCAGATCGAAATTCCAGGGAACAGCTTACCCATGTCTAACGCCGAACAGCCACAGAAAATTCATTTACCCAAAACCAGCGAATCGGAAACCCTCAAAAAAATTAGACACACCACCTCCCATGTAATGGCAATGGCGGTGCAGAAGCTGTTCCCCAAAGCCCTTGTTACCATTGGTCCTTGGATCGAAAATGGCTTCTACTATGATTTTGATGTGCCGGAAGCGTTCACAGAAAAGGACTTGAAATCGATTCAGCGCGAGATGATTAAAATCATCAACCAGAAATTGCCCGTCATCCGCGAAGAAGTCACTAGAGCCGAAGCCGAAACGCGGATTAGCGCACTCAACGAACCTTACAAATTAGAAATCCTCGCTGGATTGCAAGAACCCATCACCCTCTATCATCTGGGTGATAAATGGTGGGACTTGTGTGCGGGGCCTCACGTTGAAACTACTGGCGATCTTCACCCTAAAGCCTTTAAACTCGAATCCTTGGCGGGTGCATATTGGCGTGGCGACGAAACCAAAGCCCAATTACAACGGATCTACGGTACCGCCTGGGAAACACCCGAACAACTCGCCGAATACGAACGTCGTAAGGACGAAGCACTCCGCCGCGATCATCGCAAATTAGGTAAGGAACTAGGGCTGTTTATCTTCTCCGATTTAGTCGGCCCTGGCTTGCCATTGTGGACACCCAAGGGGACAATTCTTCGCACTACTTTAGAAGACTTTTTAAAAAAAGAACAGGTGAAACGCGGTTATTTACCTGTCGTTACTCCCCATTTGGGTAAAGTAGATCTGTTTAAAACATCGGGTCATTGGCAAAAATATAAAGACGATCTATTTCCGATGATGGCGGAGGAGGAAAGAGCGGATTTTGCCGATAAGTCTGGTTCGGATATCGAGCAGATAGCCAGACAGAGAGGGATTTCCCTAACTTCAGGTGAGGATAAAGTCGAGAAAACTACTTCAGAATTAATCACCGAAATTATCGAGCATGGGGGGTTCGCACTCAAAGCGATGAATTGTCCCTTCCATACTCAAATTTATAAGAGCGAATTGCGTTCCTACCGTGATTTACCAATGCGGTTGGCGGAATTTGGGACTGTCTATCGTTATGAGAAATCGGGCGAATTAGGTGGACTAACGCGAGTTAGAGGCTTTACTCAAGATGATGCTCACTTGTTTGTGATGCCGGAACAGCTCGATAGTGAGTTTCTGAATGTGGTAGATCTGATTTTCTCTGTGATTAAGAAACTCAAACTCGATAGCAATTTCCAAGTGCGTCTGAGTTTCCGCGATCCAGAAATTAAGGATAAATATATCGGAACAGATGAAGCTTGGGATAAGGCAGAAGGCGCGATTCGGCGGGCGGTAGAGAAATTGGGTATCGACCACTTTTTAGGGATTGGCGAAGCTGCTTTTTATGGCCCTAAACTCGATTTTATCGTGCGCGATGCACTCGATCGAGAGTGGCAATTAGGCACCGTTCAAGTAGACTACGTGCTCCCGGAACGCTTTGAACTCGAATATATCGACGAACATAGCAGCCGCCAACGTCCGATCATGATTCACCGCGCTCCGTTTGGCTCTCTCGAACGCTTAATCGGCATTCTGATCGAAGAGTATGCTGGCGATTTCCCCGTGTGGATGGCTCCCGTGCAAATGCGCCTAGTCCCCGTCGCTCAAGATTTTATCCCCTTTGCAACAGAAGCTTGTGCAAAATTACTCGCCCTCGGAGTCCGCGCTGAAGTCGATACTAGTAACGAGCGACTGGGTAAGATGATTCGTAACGCTGAGAAGGAGAAAATCCCGGTTGTGGGCGTAGTTGGTGCTAATGAGGTCGAAAATAGCACGATCAGCATTCGCACCCGGATAGCTGGCGAATTGGGGGCAATGAGTGTCGATGCTGTGGTGACGCGGATGGTAGACTCGATCGCTAATTTCAGCGATTTTTAATCCCAAACATAGGGGTACTCCTGATAAGTATCCCTATTCCCTATTCCCTATTCCCTAGAAAGTTAGCGCTCGATCCTGAATTCTAAAATTTGACCTTCCTCGCTCCCAAATTTAAGCTGCATGCCTGACTTAAGTGGGAATTCCCCTGCATGAACTTTATGCCACTTACCGTCATCGGTCAGGACAAAACTGCCAAAACGAGAGGAGTCGCGGAGATAATAGATCCCAATGAGCGGATCGGTTAACGACTGGGAACGATAAATAATCTCAGCATGATGCTGAGAGACCCAAGGTTCGGTGACGAACAGATCGTTATCATCAGCTCTCCCAACCCGCATCAACCCATTAACGATCGGAAAATCTGGGTTGGTATTGAAACTTAAGGAGCGAATATAGGCATGAGGAATATCTTGAGAGACAGATGGAATTTCAGTTACAGCTAATTGAATCGGTCTGACTAATTCCCCATTAAACTCGGGGTGCATGTACAAAATTGGCAACGTCCAAGCTGGTTGATTGTATTTGTACCGCGTTAGCAGTTGTTGTCTGGCAATCCCTGCTGCTTCATCAATGCTCAGACGGTGAGCTAATGCCTGAGTAAAGATCTCAATAAAACTCAGAGCCTCTCGATCGGCAATTGTATCGCGCATCGCTAGTACCGCAGGTACGCCGTGATGCAGCAGCACTTCCGCCAGACTGCTGCGGGGCACCGATTGCTGTTGATGTTGATATGGCTGTGCGCCCCAACAGGAATTAAATACTGCTAACTTAACCCCATATCGGACGAGGACTTGAGCTAATTCGGTGCCATTTAAACCGCCGCACTCGTTGAGCAACAGCAACCCTCCATCTGGAGCCGCCATTCCATGTCCAGCATAGAAAAATACATTGTACTGTTGGCTCTCCAGTCGATCGATCAAAGCCTCTGGTGTGGGTTGAACCAAAGTATCAACTTGACAACCTGCTGGATTGAGTCGATTGGGCGGATTGAACCCGCTCGGCATGGTATTGCGCAGGATTTTGGCGATCGTCAGTGATTCTTGTTGCAGATCGAGATGAGGAGTACCCGGAATATTTTGACCGAGCACCAAGATAATTTTAATCGCTCGATCGATTCGCTGCGGTGGTAGTGAATCGACATCGCTATTCGTCCGGCTGAATAATACCTGTCGATCGACCGAGATTGCAGGTTTCCCTGCCTGTGGCTGCATGATTTCCCACGGTAATGGAATTAAGTCTGGATCGCGAACTTCCAGGCGCAGCCGGAGCAATTTACCCTGCCCGATCGCCATACCCTGACTTTTGGCAAAGGCATTCCCTACTTGCCCACCAAATAGCCACTTCCACAAATTTAACCCCAAGCCTTGCATTAATCTACTGCTATAGATTTGGGGCAGATCTGATGCTGTGGGCGTAACAATTTCCAACGCCAACTGTGGAATCTTGATGTTTTGATGGCAAGGCAAGCAATATGGTTTACTGCTAGGGCTAAATAGCTCTTGCCAACCCAGCCAAATCTGGGAAAGATTGACAGTCCAATTGCAGTTCTCATGTTGACAGCCGCTCGGATATTGTGCTTTGAGCACCCAGACTGCATAGTTACCTGGTTCAGTAGCATCTAAGCGTGCCACTGCCATATTTAGGGAAGGATATTCATCCACGAAGTAGGAAGTAAGAATTAAGGATTAGGGGGATCGGGAAAGTTGAGGTAGTTAATATTAACTACGCGATGATGTAAATATCGTTCAGTGTTATTATCGATGATTGCTGGTATAGTCGGCAAGCCGATCGAGTTCTATATTTATTACTTAGTGTAGTTATTACTTACTGTATCGACTTCTATGTCCCATGATCGCTATACTTGCACTATGATAATCGATCGCTAACTTGTAGACCGTTATGGGCTTGATTGAACTACTCATCCTGTTAGGCTTAGGGGTGGGAACAGCCGGATTCATCGCTAACTCCAATCGACACAAACAGCTAGAAGCCGCATTCTACCAAGTGTTAAGGCAGCAGGATAGTTGTATCTCACTAATTCAATTAATTGCGGTTTCTCAGGTGAGCAGTCAAATTGCTAAAGTTTTCTTAGACGAGCAAGTGCGTCTACTCAACGGCATTCCAGAGGTTGATGACGACGGCGATACCTTTTATCGCTTCCCCAAACTGCGACTACCCGATCTACCGATCGATGACGACTGGTAAGGTGAGCCAAAGTGGTACGATCGAAACCAGCAAGAATGTTGATAGTCGTGATGTTGAGAGAAAATTAAGGAATGTAATGTTTTCGCATCAGAGTCAGAATTGGATCCCAAATCGGGATTATGATGAGGGAAATTTGTAAAGTTTCGTAAGATAGAGAACTTTAAATATATGTCTATTCCATTATTAGAATACGCTCCTTCAACTCAAAACTCCCGCGTTAGCGGTTATGAAATAGGTGGAGATGAACAAGCCAGAATCTATTCCACAGATAACCTCCTCTCTCCCGGTCAAATCACCGATCTGATTGGTAACGCTTATCGTCAAATCTTCTTCCATGCTTTTGAAGCCGATCGCGAGAAGTTCTTAGAGTCCCAACTGCGCAGCGGTCAAATTACCGTCCGCGACTTCATTCGGGGATTATGCTTATCGAATACCTTTACTAACAGTTTTTACAATCTCAACAGTAATTATCGGTTCGTAGAACATTGCATTCAAAAAATTCTCGGTCGTGATGTCTATAGCCAAGCTGAAAAAATTGCTTGGTCGATTGTGATCTGTACCAAAGGTCGTGCTGGCTTCATCAATGACCTCCTCAATAGCGATGAGTACATCGAAAACTTTGGTGATAGTATCGTTCCCTACCAACGCCGTCGGGTGTTACCTTCCGGTGCAAGAGAATTACCATTCAATATCAAATCTCCTCGTTATGAAGCTTACCACCGTCGTAAGTTAGGATTTCCCAAAGCTTCTTGGCAAGCTGTTACTCGGAGCTACGTTCCTCAAGACAAGCAACCCAAGGCAGGCGACCCCGCTCTATTTAAAGGTATGGTGCAAACTCTCGGTCGGATTGGCAATCCACCTCAAGCTATTTCAGCGCTCAACATTGATTATCAAAATTTAGTGCCCCGTCGCTAAATTACCACTTTTTGATCGATTAACCGCGATCGAGTTTCGCTAACTACAACACCCGCCTTTTTCTCGATAGGCGGGTGTTGTTGGGTATCTGTTCAAAATAATCACAGATCCTACTTCCTTTAAATTCCTAAATACAAAGCCACAGGTAGGGGTACTTCACTCGGTTTTTGTTGTAAAATTTAAGCCTGTTTGTATTTAAATCATCATCGATCGCTTAAGAAATTATGTCTGCTGAAGAACCCCGTAAATCTATCCCGTTCGAGCCCCCCAGCAATAAACAGCGTAAACCCGCAAAAAAAAAGGGCACTCCAAAGATTAAGCCGCCCACTCCACCTTCAGCCCCAGACAAACGCGGCTCTGGTTATATTCCAGAAGTAGTCAGTTTGCGGATGATTCGTCGGGCATTAGTATTTTGTGGTGTTCCTGTGTTGATGGGCATGTCGATCTTTATCGGTGGCTACTTTGCAATTATCAATCACTGGTTTCCAGTTTCAAATACTGTTGTGCTACTGTCTAGTATGGGTTGTCTAGGTTTGAGCGTATTAGGACTTAGCTATGGTATTTTGTCTGCCTGTTGGGAAGAAGATAGTAGTATCAAAGGCAGTCTCTTAGGTTGGGCTGAGTGCAAAACCAATTTTGGGAGAATGGTGGACGCTTATCGTGCCACTAAAAAGATGCGAACGAACATCGACACCGATTCTTGATGTTTGTGATGGAATGCTCAGGTTCGATCGTTGCCACAACCTTAGGATACCCACAAGTGGAATCAGGTGGGGAGATGGCAATGAGATATAATATTTGCTGGAATACGCTTTACTCTTAATTCATGCAGATTCATCCCACATCAGCGATCGAACCTGGTGCCAACATCGGTAATAATGTTTCGATCGGACCATTTTGCTACATTCGACATGATGTAGAAATTGGGGATAACTGTATTTTAGATGCCCATGTCACTCTGTTACCGTACACCTCGATCGGTCAAAGTTGTCATCTGCATAGTAATGTCGTTCTAGGTGACTTACCTCAAGATGTCGCCTTCAAAGACGAACCAAGTTATGTCCAGATTGGCGATAATTGTACCCTGAGAGAGGGCGTAACGATTCATCGTGGCACCAAAGCCGGAACGACT
>JBJOOY010000143.1:0-2637 GCA_046051065.1 Cyanobacteriota bacterium | reverse complement strand
ATTGATTGAATTACTTTCTGACGTAAGTCGTAACTATAGGGTTTGGGCATTTTTATCCATTTATCACTTCAACTACACACTATAACAGTATTATGTCCTAACCGCCTTGGCGGTTGCTATATATTAATTATCCTCTATTCCCTATTCTCTATTCCCTACTCTCTATCCCCTACTCACCACCCCCTACAAATGATAAACTATGGGAAATTGAAGCTAATCAACCGACTATGTCTGACACCTTTAACAACCCAGCGTTAAAACAACAACCGCGTTACGAACCAGCACCAGTAATCGCAGTTCAACGCAACACTTCAATTTTAGAATGGCTAGAAGCCCAAGGTCGGTTAATCGAACGCGACGATCGCGATCCAGCAATTTCGACACTAGATCAGCCTAACCTAGATGATGAACTATTTGAAGAAGATCGGGGCTATCAAGAAGAGGAAGATAGTGAAGATGGTGATAATGCCGAAGAAGCCTAAATGGACAGTGGACAGTTGAACCTTAGACAATCTCAGCTCAGGGCAAGCAGTGGACAGTGGATAGTCAAGCAAGTTGCCTCTGTTGACATTTTGGTAAAAAAGTACTCTAAGAAACCAAAAAGTGTCCCCTATTCCCTATAAATAAAATTACCTCGGAGGAAATAAATGGAGGGTAAATCGGTATCCGTAAGAGGTTTCAATCCCACCGGGACAAGATTGCTGATCCTGCTAAGCATCGTGTTGAGCAGCTCAATTTTGTGGCTGGATTTACAACAAGGTAAAGGTATTGCTACATCATTACTGATTCCTTTTTTATTGTCTACTGCCGTAGTTGCGGGGATTGGCTATCTGGTAATTCCCCTACTTCAGCAATTGAAAATGGGGCAATTCATTCGGGAAGATGGCCCGCAAGCACATTTAAAAAAAGCTGGAACGCCGACGATGGGTGGCGTATTTATCGTGCCGATCGGGATAATTATCGGTATTATTTGGTCGCAATTGAATCCCGATGCGATCGCTGTTGCTGCTGCTAGTTTAGGCTATTTAGCGATCGGTGGTGTCGATGACTGGAAGAGTTTGAGCAACGGTCAAAATGAAGGCTTAACACCCAGAGGGAAACTACTACTACAAGCAGCGATCGCGATCGCTTTTTGTGTTTGGGCATATTACAGTCGGGGCATGGCAATTACAGAGGTCCATTTGCCATTCAATCTAATTATCCCATTCGGATTTTTATTTTGGGGGCTGGCGATCTTCACATTTTTAGCTGAGAGCAATGCCACAAACTTAACGGATGGGATCGATGGATTGGCTGGTGGTACAGGGGCGATTGCTCTAGCAGGTTTAGCCGCAGTCATTTTCCCCAAGGAACCTAATTTAGCTATATTTTGTATTTGTTTGAGTGGTAGCTATCTTGGCTTTGTCGTCCACAACCGGAATAAAGCGAAAGTGTTCATGGGCGATACTGGCTCGCTGGCGCTAGGTGGTGCTTTGGCTGCAGTTGGCATTCTCACTGCAAATCTGTGGGTATTGTTGATTTTGAGTGGGATTTTTGCGGTTGAATCGATCTCTGTCATCCTTCAGGTAGGCTATTACAAAGCGACTAAAGATGAAAATGGTAAGGGTAAGCGACTATTTAAAATGGCTCCAATTCACCATCATCTAGAATTGAGTGGTTGGACCGAAACCCAAGTGGTTGGAGTGTTTTATGCGATCGAAATGGTGCTAGCCTTATTAGCGATCTCCAGTCGATCGACCTAAGCTTGAATAACCAATAGTCCGGACACTTTTTCGGAAAGAGGCTGAAACCACTGATTTTTTGTCAGTCACTTTCCCGTAGAACAGAGCTGAAACCCTGATTCTATCCTTGGAGATCTAAAACTATCCGGAGTATTGATAATCTAAGCTTGAATAAATAAGGTGATCGTTCAATCTAGACGCTTAAAAACTTATGTCCTCTCCCGATCTCAACCTCGCGATCGCAGCAGCAGAAAGTGGCAGGTGGTCGGCGGTGATTGACTATCTCCAACAGCTCCCGATCGATCGATCGGCCGATCGATCGCAAGTTTTAGACCTAGCTTTACAAGTATTAGTTCAAGGTGATTTTGAAGAGCAGTGGGAGATTGCCAAAATTATCCCCAAACTGGGTGAAATTGCCATTCAACCGTTGCTAGAGCTGATTGACCTAGAAGACACCGACTTGGAAGATCGGTGGTTTATCGCCCGAATTTTGGGAGATTTAGTCGGCGGAGACACGCTGAAACACGATCGACCTGATGTGATCGCTAAACTGATCGAATTAGCCAGGCAGCATGAAGATCCCGACTTACAAGCGATATCGGCTGATGCCCTCGCCAAAATTGGCACTCCCGCGATCGCCATGTTAACAGATTTACTCGATACCCCCGCCTGCGCGATGGCTGTTACCGTTCTCGCTCAAATTCGCCACTCACAAACGATCGAGCCATTAATTCTGGCGATCGACAATCCCGATCCGCAGATCCGCACCCTGATTGTCGAAGCTCTAGGCAGTTTTCACGATCGCCGTATTCCGACGATTTTGCGATCGAAACTGACAGATGTAGTGCCTAGCGTTCGTCAAGCAGCAGTGACCGCGCTATGTCTGCGCAGCGATCTTGCCACTGAATTAAACTTA
>JBJOOY010000142.1:0-2753 GCA_046051065.1 Cyanobacteriota bacterium | reverse complement strand
TGGAGGTCGCGGAATTGCAGGGAGCTAGATGAATTTTCTTTTTGTTTCGGGGTTGCTGGTTTAATTTCTAATTTAGAGAGCGCCGCAGATGCAGCAACCTGATTCGATGACTCGTCATCTGGGAGCGAAATTTGACCGTTGCTGAGTTTGAGGTTGCCAGTGAGAATGGGGTTAAATGCTGTACCCAAGATGGTGAGATTGCCATCGACATCACCACGATATTTAGTGGGAAGATCTACCGCAATACCTTTGGTGATGATATTCAGTTGTTTGCTGGGTTCGAGCGAAAAAGAATCAGAAATTGGCAAAATCCCAGCGGCGGCAATTTGTCCACGAGTGAATTTTCCTGCTAATTTTTTGACATCAATGCGATCGAAATCAAATACAACGTTTCCATTAATCTCACGTAATGGTTCGGGAATTGCCACACTTTGAATTATGCCGTTATTAATTGTGGCATTTCCATTGGCAAACAGGCTTTCGATGCCGCCATCGGCTTGCATTTTACCGTCGATCTTGAGATCAATTTTCCCGCGTCCATCGATCCAGTGGAGTTGTTTTTTGCTGAGGACATCGATGATTTGCAAGCCCTGATTTTGGAGGCTGATATCAATGTTAAGATCGTTCTTGACAGGTGCTTTAAGTGTGAAGGGTAGTTGATAAGGAATACTACCAGTAATGGTAATTAGATCGTCGATAGTGGGGCGTAAATCTTTGATAAAGGTGGCACTACTATCGAAATTTAGTCGTCCATTGGCGTAAGCGAAACTACCTGCTGCATATTGGAGTTTAGTTTGATTGAGTTGGGGGTTGCTGAGGGCGAGATAGCCTTTGATGCTGGGGTTTTTTGCTAAATTGCCACTGATTTGGGCGGAGAGATTGACACCACCATCGACTTCCACAGGTAACTCGACGAGATTAGTCAACCACTTGACAGGCAAGTTTTCGAGGTTGACGTTAGCAGTCTCATTATTAAGCCCAAAATTGCCTGCTACTGTCATCTGGCTATTTTGGACTGCAACGGTGAGGGGTTTGAGCTGAAGTTTGCCATCATGCCAGTTACCGACGGCTTGTAACCGATCGAGATGATATCGATCGACTTGCCAGCGTTCTCCTTGGAGATTGAAATCAGCACTGAGTCCGGTTTTGGGGGTAATCGCGATCGCGAGTACGCCGCTAAAATCTCCCTTTAAGTTGCGGAGATCGGGGATAGCATTAGCTTGCTGGCGATCTGTTTCGCGGTTGAGCCACCGTCGCAGTTCTGAGAGGCGACGCAATTCGTTGTAAAGTGGTTGAGGACGATTGGCGATCTTGTCGGTTTCTGAATAAAGATCGGCTACTGTGCCATATGTGCGTTGATTGAAGGGTTTCAATAGATCGTCAACGCTAAAAATTTGTAAGATATTACGAACATCTTCGAGGCTACCTTTAGGTACTTGAAGTCTTGCTTGAAAAGTCGGTTGTTTAGCGGTGGGATTGACACTTGCATTAATTAAATATTTGTTTTGACCACGTTGGATTTCAGTATTATTCAGATTTATTTGCCCGTTTTTATACTGGAAATTGGCCAACAGTCGATCGCCTTGAAAGGCACCAAAGATCGGATTGATAATATCAATCTGGTTGCCTGTAACTTGAAAAATTTTCAGGTTGAGCGCTAAATTACCTGTGGCTGCTCCATCAAGTCGATATTGTTGAATTCCGGCACTTTTAGGGATCCATTGTTGTAATAAGGCGATCGGAAAACGTCGAACATTAAGATTAACAATTCGATCGTTCGAGCTAGCAGGATCTTTAATTACAGTCCCTGTCGCTAAGATTTCTTGTCGATCGATTCTAAAATTTTTAGGTTGTAAATCGCGATCGAGTGATAATGCCAATCGATTGGTATTACCCGCGAAATTTATATCTACACCCTGTCCTGGATTTGCTTGAATTTTTCCAATTAACTTCGGTTCAAATTCAACCGATCCGACTCGAAGATCGGCGATTTGGGTGTCACCTGATACTCGTAATTTCGCTGGATTATTATTTGTGAGATCGCCCTCAATCTCCCAGTTGGTACTTATTTTTCCTGATACAAGATTTGGATCGATACTCTGCTTGGGTGCAGATTTAGCTAGCTCTCTAATATTTAGTCGATCGGCAATAATATTACTTTGCCATTTGCCGTTATTAAGGGTAAGACGATCGAGCTTAATTTTCCCGCCCAATAAGTTGTTAATATTACCGTCACCGCTAACACCGATTTGGGCTGGTTCTATTTTTTGAAGATTGCCATTAGCCTGAAAATTTCCAGATAATAATCCCGATTGGATCGATTTGGGTAAATTTTGATTTGCAGCACCTAATTTCAATCCCCGAATTGTCAAATCGCTTTGCCATTGACCCGATTCTAATTGAAAATTATCAGTAACAATGTCACCACCATTTAATAATTTTACTTTCCCGCTCCCTTGAGCTTGAATTGCTTCTGGTTTTAACCGTGCTAGATCGCCATTAACATTAAAATTACCACTCAGTTTAGCGGCGGCAAATCCTTGAGGTATTTGCTCGCTGACACTACCTAATTTTAATCGATCGATTACTAATTGACCGCCCCATTTACCAGATTTCAGTTCTAGTTGTTTGGCTAAAATCGTCCCACCAGCTAAACTTAATTTACCATCTCCTGCTAGCGCAATATCTTGGGGCTTGAGATGCTTGAGATCGCCAGCAACATTGACATTACCATCTAATCGAGCAGATCTAAA
>JBJOOY010000141.1:0-4135 GCA_046051065.1 Cyanobacteriota bacterium | reverse complement strand
GGAGCAGTCCGATACCGCTCGATCGATCCGCGTACCTTACTTGCAGTAGCTTTAAATGTGGGTTCGGCAAATTGGGGTGAAATCTTCTGGCTCTTAGGAGTGTCTACCACTGTTGTGGGCGATTTTAGCGGCGTTTGGAGACGGATTTGGGTGGGTGGTGGTTGGGGAAATTCGATTTCTTCGGCAATAACGACTAAATCTTGGAGACTACCGACGAGGTAATCTTTAAATCCTTGCAGGCGAATTGCCACATCTTGAGACGCTCCAGCGAAGCTTTTATTGATTTCTGCTTTAATGCGATCGCGTCTGCGTTCGAGCTGCTCTAGCGAAATTTGGAGTTTTTGACGGCGTTGTTCGAGATCGGCGATCGATGTTTGAAACATTTGCCCAAAACTGATTTGGGTGTCATCGATTTGTTTTTGGAGTTTTAGTCGCGTGGTTTGCAGTTGGGCGATTTCCGCTTTAATCTCTGCTTCCGCTCGCAGTAATGGTTCGAGTTGAGGATTTTCGACACGATCGATCGAACTGACGGATTTTACGGTTACTTCTGGCTCTGGATCTGACTCTTGACTAATTTCATCGAGTAATATTCCCCAGTTATCCTCGATCGACTCAGGATTAACAACGGTAGTTTCTGGCTGGACTGAATCGGGCATAGATGTCTGCGGTGGTTCTGACGATTGTGTAGCGAGCGGTGTTCGAGCATCGGCAACTTCATCACTATCCCACACATCTTCTGGTAAATCCGCTCCTGATGAGTTTTCTTCAACTACTCGAACATCAATGATTTCCAGTGGAGGGGTGGATGATGGGGTATTTTTTTGACGATTTGAATTTCCGTCAGGATTCATAAATTTTGGCTTAGAGATCGCAGGATACATGAGCTATTAAGCATGGACTAATCCCCTAGTTGAGAGGATCTCGACTTAATTATGTCCTGCGGGGGAAGTAATATTCGAGACAAGTGCGGAGCATGTGTGAATCGAAGATAATCGGCAGAAAGTGAATGCTATTAACTTCTTTAAAGTAAAACAAAATGGGCACAGGCTGCCAAAAAATTTCCCAATTTTCCCATTCACTGTAGGGAAATGTGCGAATTAAGGTAGAGCCACGATAAACTTCTAAAGCTGTTACCGTAAATTTCAACTTAATTAAGACTGTTTGGATCGATAGGAATAAACCGAAGATCCCGATCCCTAAACCTACCCAAGGCTGAACGATGGCGACTACAATAGCCACAACGATCGTTGCTAGCGGTATTGTGTAGCTGGGCTGGAGTTCGATCTCCGTCGGTAATCGATCGGGTGAGGGGATAGTTGTCACAGGTGCTAAATCTCGATCGCTACAATTTCTCTAGTTTAACAGGGGGATTGCTGATGTGCTGCAAGGGCTGACGATCGCCTCAATTTATGCCAATTTAATGATGAGAGTGCGAGGAGCAAACGGCGATTTGTAGCACAATTGCGAACCTACTGTCAGGACAGTAGCGATCGGTAGATGCTAAGATTAGTGGATATGTAATATTAAAACTAGTTAGCGATCGATAACAATGAAGTTAAATTTTCGCCGGATGATGAAGGGTTTGTTGTTACCCTTAGTACTGATTGTGATGTTATTAGTCGCGGTGAGTATCGATCCTCGATCGGCGATCGCTGATGATTTTACCAAAGCAACTTTAGGTAGTGTTGACTTTGCTGGCAAAGATTTAACTAGTTTTGAGTTTACTCAAGCCAGCGTTCGGGGGGGCAAATTTGCTAACGCTAATCTGACTGGCGTTAGTTTGATTGGCGGAGATTTTGATTCGGCAGATTTTTCTGGGGCGAATCTCACTAATGCAGCTTTAGATACAACAAGACTAACGCGCACAAATTTAACTAATACTATTTTCATCGGTGCATTTGTTACTAATACCAATTTTAGTGGGGCGATTATTGACGGGGCAGATTTTACAGATGTATTGCTCCGCAAAGATGTTCAAAAATTATTATGCAAGGTTGCTAAAGGAACTAATCCAAAAACGGGTAGAGTAACTAGAGATACGTTAGAGTGCCCATAATTTAAATCGAATCAGATTACGAAAGATCCAATGTCGATCGAGAGGATTTAATATAGAGTAGCGAACTAAATTAGATAGAGTAAAAACGGTGCTGGACATTAGACAGATTCGAGAAAATCCAGAAGTAGTACAGGCAAAACTCGATCGCCGCAGTGCGGGAGTTTACGATCTGCAACCCATTCTCGCACTAGATAAGCAGCAGCGAGAACTAGAATTCGATCGCAGTCAACTGCAAGCACGCAGTAACGAAATTGGTAAACTCGTCGGGACGAAAATGAGCCAGGGTGCCAACGCAACTAGTCCAGAGATTCAAACCCTGAAAGATGAAGGGAACTCAGTTAAGGCGCAGCTAGCCGAATTAGAACCCGCAGAGCGAGAAATTAAGGCGCAGATTAACACGCTAATTTTACAACTTCCCAACCTCCCGAGCGATACTACTCCGATCGGTAAAAGTGAAGATGATAATATCGAAGTCCGCAAATGGGGCGATGAATATATCCCTACTCATCCCGATCTTTTACCCCACTGGGAGATCGGCGAAAAGTTAGGGATTATGAACTTTGAGAGCAGTGCAAAACTTGCGCAGAGTAGGTTTGTGACGCTGGTAGGCGCGGGTGCAGCGTTAGAACGCGCTTTAATTAGTTTTATGCTCGATCGACAGATTGCGGCTGGTTATACTGAGGTTAGTCCGCCGATTTTGGTCAATACTGCCTCGATGACAGCAGTGGGACAATTGCCAAAATTTGCTGAAGATGCCTTCAAATGTGCTAATGACGACTTATGGTTGATTCCCACCGCAGAAGTACCCGTCACCAATCTCTATCGCGGCGAAATCATCAATCGCGAACGTCTCCCCATTCATCACTGCGCTTATACCCCCTGTTTCCGGCGCGAGGCGGGAAGTGCGGGGCGCGATACGCGAGGTTTGATTCGGCTGCACCAATTTAATAAGATCGAGCTAGTCAAATTTGTCCACCCCGACACCTCAGAACAGGAACACGAATCCCTTGTCGCTAACGCGGAAGCGATCCTCCAAGCATTGAAATTACCATATCGCGTCTTAGCACTCTGTACTGGCGATATCGGTTTCAGTGCGGCAAAATGCTATGACTTAGAGGTATGGCTCCCAACCGCTGGAAAGTATCGAGAAATTTCGAGCTGTTCTAATTTCTACGATTTCCAAGCACGGCGCGGCGATATCCGGTTCAAGGAAACTGGCAAAAAAGGCACGCAATTCGTCCATACCCTCAATGGTTCTGGATTGGCGGTAGGGCGCACGATGGCGGCGATTTTAGAAAATTATCAACAACCGGATCGATCGATCGAGATTCCAGAGGTACTGCAATCCTATCTAGGGAGATCTGTTCTATAACTGCCGTTAATACCGATTGTTTGACAAAACCTAGAATTACACCGCAGATCTGCGACAAAGTATCCTGTGTAGGGATGTTATACTGCACTTTGCCACATAACATATAGTTATGCGGTTTCAGTTGTAGGTGTGGTGGTGTCTTAAAAGCTATGTATCAATGGTGAGGTTTGAGCATTGCAATATAAAACCGATCGATCGATTGAACCTAAAGTAAAGATTTGGCAGCCTGACGGGGATGCTTATGAATTGTTGAGTGCTTCTGGAATTAGCACCTCAATGCCACGACAGGTATTCCAGGAATATCTAATCGGGGTTATTGAAAAAGGTCAGGCAAAATTTACCTATCGAGGCGAGCAATTTCAAATTGGCGGTGGTAGTTTATTGCTAATCCAACCTGGAGAAGCATTTGCAGGGCAAGGTAGCCTCGAGCATCCCCGAACGTTTCGGATGCTTCATGCCAGCCCTCAATTTCTTCAGAATTCAATCTCAGTCTTGACAGAACAAACTTCAAACTTACCTCACTTCATCCAGCCCATCGAACAAAATTCGATATTGGTTGACACGTTTTCCAGAATTCACCGTGCGTTGGAAATGCCTCATTCTCGTTTAGAGCGGGATAGTTGGTTGCTAGAACTAGTATCTTTGTTGCTTCAGCACTGTGCCTTAGAGTCTCCCGAGATATTGTCTCATGGTCGAGAAAGCGATCG
>JBJOOY010000140.1:0-3244 GCA_046051065.1 Cyanobacteriota bacterium | reverse complement strand
TCACACCGATCGATCCGGTGATTGTATTCGATTGGGCAAATATTTTATTAGAATAAGTAGAGATCCAATATCCCCCCGAAGCAGCTACATCACCCATGGAAATTACAACGGGCTTCTCTTTTTGTAACAGGCGAACTTCACGTTGAATGATATCAGCAGCGATTGCACTCCCACCGGGACTATTTACCCGCAACACCACTGCTTTAACATCTTTATCCGTTCGTAATTCATGCAGTTGATGTGCTAAACTATCGCCCCCAATTTGCCCAGGGCCACCTTCACCGCTGACAATATTACCTTGAGCGTACAGGACGGCAATTTTCCGACTAGATCTTTTCTCTTCATTACTTACTACATTCGCATACTCATTGATACTGACTCGGCGAAAAGATGTTTTATCTTCTTCATCTTCAGCACTAATTTTTTTGAGTTCTGTTAATACTTGATCAGGATAAGCCGTGCGATCGATTAGCTTATTTTTAATTGATTCTGTGGCAGTTAAACTACCTCGGTCGTCAGCAATTTTTTGAATTGAAGCTGGTGTTAATTTGCGACTATTACCGATGACTGTTTTAAAATCGACCCACAGGCTATTTAATAATTGTTGGGTTTCTTGGCGGGCTGGAGCGCTAAATTTATCTAACGACCAAGTTTCTCCAAATGATTTATATTTACCAACGCGGATGACTTCTACGCCAATCCCATATTTAGTAAAAGCATTTTTAAAAAACATGGTTTCCGATCGAAAGCCATTAATATCGACTGAACCCATCGGATTCAATAACACTCGATCGGCCACAGATGAGAGATAATAATCTCGTTTATCCATGTCAACATTATAAGAAATAATGTGTTTGCCTGTCGCCCGAAATTTGCTTAAAGCACTGCGAACTTCTTTGAGTGTGGCAAAGCCAGTACTGCTTAATTGATTACCTTTACTACCATCTAAATAAATTGCGACAATGCGTTTATCTTTAGCGGCGGCATCGATCGCATTGAGCGCCGATTTTAATTCAGTCGTGCGACCAATTTCACCCGCAATAGCATCTTGTAAACTTTTGCCAGTATCTAAATCTACAATCGATCGAGCTAAATCGATCGTCAAGATCGATCGATCTCGAACTGTCACACCGCCATTATTAGTTGCACTATTAATAATTACACCTAGAATCACTAAGAATAAAGTAAGGGAGATGGCCGAGAACAGAGTCAAGCCTAGTAGACTGCCGACGGTGCTGGCGAAGGCTTGTTTGATAAATTGACGCATACAATCGCAAAATCCGAAATGTGGAGGTAGATATTGAAGGCTAAAAATGTTACAGCAAGGATCGATACCCGATCGATCGAACCAACTTGAAACCTCTGCGGCGATCTGAAGTAACGATCGATGTTGTGGAGCATAACTCGATCGTCACACTGGAATAGATCTAAACTGGATGGTATTTATATTATTGATAATTTTTGGCGATTTGACACAGCAGCGACGTAGTTTTTAAAAAGTAATTAAACATATTAGGGTTGATAGGATCGATTATGCCCAAATTCCACGATCGATCTCACTTACGCCAAATTTAAATTAGCTGAGATTACTTCGATCGCAAGAGACAATTAGCTTGTTGCAATGCAGCTAAATTGGCATTTCCCGTACAAAATAGCACTGTTTGAATTTCTGCCGTTAAAATTTGCACTAATTCTCTGACGGCTGCGGTAGAAAGATCTGCCGCCTGGAGAAAAGGTAGCGCTAATCCACCAACATCTGCCCCGAGTGCAATTGCCTTGGCGATATCCAGACCATTTTTCAATCCTCCAGAAGCAATTAATGGTAAAGTCGGCGCAATCTGACGAATCGTGGTGATGCATTCTGTAGTAGGAATTCCCCAGTCGGCAAAAGTTTGACCTAATCGACGTTGGAGGGGTGTTTTGGCGCGTTCGCTCTCTACTTTTGCCCAGGAAGTCCCGCCAGCACCTGCAACATCGATCCCACTCGCGCCAGCGGCAATTAATTGCTGTGCCATCTGTGCGGAAATGCCATTACCTACCTCTTTGATCATCACGGGTACAGGTAGTCGATCGCAGATAGTTGCAATCCGATCGAGTAATCCCTTAAAATTGGTATCTCCTTGGGGTTGGATACACTCCTGAAGGGGATTGAGATGTAGAATTAGGGCATCCGCCTCGAGTAATTCTACTGCTCGCAGACATTGCTCGATACCGTAGCGATAATTGAGCTGCACTGCACCAAGATTTGCAAATAATAAGATATCTGGTGCGATCCGCCGGACTTGAAAGGTATCTGCTACTTGTGGTTGTTCGATCGCTACTCGCTGAGAACCAACACCCATCGCCAATTTATATTCTTGAGCCACTTCAGCCAGACGGTAATTAATCTCTTTTGCCTGCGCGGTACCGCCTGTCATCGAAGAAATTAAAATCGGTGCGCCTAACTGTTTCCCAAATAGATTGGTAGTAATATCTATCTCTTGATAATCTAATTCAGGTAGACAACTATGGACAAACTGATATCGATCGAATCCACTCGCTTGAGCCGGAAATTGGACATCCGACTCTAGGCAAATCCGAATATGCTCTGCTTTACGTTGAATGGTAGACACGATTGGAAGTATGAATTACTTGTACTGAGCGAAGTCGTAGCGTCTCCGAATCGGAGAAGTAGGAGTTAGGACTTAATTTTCAGTGCAGTTTATTACTGTTGCTAATTTAGTCACTGCCCACTGTGTACTAGCCACTCAAACATAACTATATATGGAACCACCTGTTAATAACATTAAACTATCTCAAACAGCTAAAGACCAACTAGTAAAACTCAAGCGATCGACTAAAATCGAACAGTGGAATATTCTTTGTCGGTGGGCATTTTGTCGATCGCTTGCAGAAGATGCACCGCCATCGCTCGTAACGATTGTGGCTGATAGTAGTTTGGAAATGACTTGGCGGGTATTTGGGGGCGATCTTGCTGATGTGTTGATTCTCGCGCTCAGACAGCGCTGTCATCAAGATGGATTAGCGCTGACCCCAGATATTTTATCCCAGCAGTTTCGACTGCATTTACATCGAGGGATCGGTTACTTAGCTGGCGATACCCATCTGCGGCAGATCGAAGATTTAGTCGGTTTATCGCTCCTCAATGTCGATTAAGTAGGTGGATATTTTAAGAGCTGAGTCATCGCTGTAACACAATCGAATGTTGCCCGACTACTGGACTGCGCGCGATCGAAATACTATT
>JBJOOY010000139.1:0-12236 GCA_046051065.1 Cyanobacteriota bacterium | reverse complement strand
TTATTGCAGGTAGAAGCGAGTATTACTGCTCGACCTTTTTTCGAGCAGATGGGGTTTTCAGTCGTTCGATCGCAACAGGTTAGTTGTCGGGACGAATTCTTTACTAATTACTTGATGTCCAAGAAGATTGGACGATTGGACTTCAACACTTCTCGATAATATAATCATTGCGCGATCGAACAGTTATACTAACAAACAGGTAAATCGATCGCCTGTTACTTATCACCAACTTACAATGCAAATAGCCACTTGGAATGTCAACTCGATTCGGACGCGGTTAAACATTGTAACTGATTGGTTACACACAAATCCTGTCGATGTACTTTGCGTTCAAGAAACAAAAGTAGTTGACGAACAATTTCCGATCGCGGCAATTGAAGCTTGCGGTTATCATGCTTATATTTCTGGTCAGAAAGCATATAACGGGGTGGCCATATTTAGTAAGCAACCATTAACTGATATTAAGTATGGATTTGGTAGCGTACTAGCACCAGAATTAATCGGAGATTTAGACGACCAAAAGCGGGTAATTACTGGCACTCTCAATGGTATCCAGATTATCAATCTTTATGTGCCTAATGGCAATGCTGTCGGTAGTGATAAATATACCTATAAATTGCTATGGTTAGGACTATTAGAAAAGTATTTACAAACTATGATTAACTCTAGTCAGCGATCGATTTGTGTCTGTGGTGACTTTAATATTGCGCCTGAAGATATCGATATTCATAGTAATACTAACTCTGAAGATCGAGTAATGGCAACATCAACCGAGCGGGATTTATTACAAAAATCTGTTGTCGATCTAGGCTTCCGAGATAGCTTTCGGAAATTTACTACTGAGGGTGGACATTATAGCTGGTGGGATTATCGTCAACAGGGATTCGAGCGCAATCGCGGCTGGTTGATCGATCGTCTTTATTTAACGCCAGATTTATTCGATCGAGCAATTAGTTGCTCGATCGATATCGAACCACGCAAATTAGTTCAACCCAGCGATCATGCACCAGTTATTGTGGAAATCTAAGCTTGATCGTCGAGTTTCCATCTTGGTTATTTAGTCGATCGAGCATTAACTAAACTCGATCGATTATTTAGCAACCACTTTGACTGTTACCCCACCTTTGGGACCTAATGTAACTCCACGCCGAGCGGGAATTACTGGTAACTCACCAGTTAGTTCGAGTTGACAGTTAGTAAAAACTTCAAATAAGACTAATTTAAGTTCTAATTGAGCTAATGCCATCCCAATACAACGACGATTGCCGCCACCAAAGGGGAAGTATTCATACGGAGAAAATTGACGATTCAAAAAGCGTTCTGGTTTAAATAAATGCGGTTCGGGATAGATATCTTCACGATGATGGGTTAGATAAATACAGCCGACTACAGCCTTACCAGCATCCAATTCGTACCCTTGGATCGATACTGGTTCCTCAGTTATGCGGGTAAAGGTCAGCATCCCGACTGGATAAATTCGTAAAGTTTCCGAACACACTGCACTTAAATAGGGTAGTCGGCTAATCGCTAAAGCATCTGCGTCTGGAGCTAATGTAGCAAATTCTGCAAGTAATTTTTCCTTAACTTCAGGCAGATAATTAATCCAATAAATTGCCCAAGCTAGAGCAGTTGCAGTAGTTTCATGTCCGGCAAATAGCAAAGTCATTAGTTCGTCGCGCAGCTCTAAATAGCTCATGCCATTGCCATCGGCATCTTTAGCGTCAATTAATAGGCTCAAAATATCCGTTCGAGTGGCTCGATTTTCCTCGCGCCGACGATCGGCAATTTCTTGAAATATTAATCGATCGAGCGCTTCACGATTGTGGATAAATTTTCCCCACGGACTCCATTTGCCCAAATCTTTTTGCAAGGAAGGGAAAAATAGCAAGCTCGAACTCAATGGAGATTCAATCAATGAGAGCACATCGGCTAATTTCTCTCGAATTAAATCGTAACGTTCGCCTCGATATAATCCGAATACAGTTTGTAAAATAATCGACAGCGAAATTGACTGCATCTGCTCGCGCGCATTAATAGTTTCACCTACTTGCCATTGCGCGATCGATTCTTGCGTAATTTTCCGCATTAAATCCGTATAAACCCGAATTCGATCGCCGTGGAATTGGGGCATTAATAACTGTCGGCGTTGACGATGTTCGGGGCCACTCAACAGAATCGTCCCACTATTGCCTAAAAAAGGTCGCAAGAGTTGATTGGCCGTACCAGGTGTGGAAAATTGCTTGGTGTCATTAGTTAATAACTGTTGAATTGCCTGGGGATTGCTGAGTAAAATGGCACCCTTAAACGCTCCTGCAATATTAAGTGTGAAAATATCACCACACTGTCGCTCGTATGTGTGTAGAAATTCTAACGGGTTGAGAATCCATTGCCACAATTGAAGCAGTTTAGGCGTAGTTATGGTTGGTGGGAGAATCATCAATTTTCAACTATTCACAACTATCTATATATTATGATAGACCAATGATTGCTGTTACTGTTTGGGGTGAAATTGACCGATGACTAGAATCCAGGCTGTGCTGTGTGGTTATTATGGCAAAGGTAACGGCGGTGATGAAGCATTGTTAGTATCGATGCTGGAAATGCTGCCTGCCATAGTGACACCCCTAGTACTGTCAGCAAATCCTCGAGCTACCTCAAAAAGCTATGGGGTCAAAAGTTACGATCGGATGAATAGTGGCTCGGTAGTCCGTGCTTTGAGAGATTCCCAATTTTTAATTTTAGGTGGGGGTAGTCTGATTCAAGATGCTACTAGTATCCAAAACTCGATTTATTATGGCGGGCTGATGGGATTAGCCAGACAGTTTGGGCTAAACACGATCGCCATTGCCCAAGGCATCGGGCCACTCGATCGAACTTTAACTCGCTGGATTGCCAAACGTGCGTTTGAGGGCTGCACGGCCATCAGTGTTAGAGATTCAGCTTCTGAATCATTATTAGAGCAGTGGGGCTTAGATTGTGAAATCGCACCAGATCCAGTCTGGAGTTTAACCGCCACCCCCGTCCCAGAGATTGCCAATCTACCCAGCCCGAAAATCGCTGTCACCCTGCGATCGCACCCCCAATTAACAAATCAACGCTTAGAAGTGCTTACTCAAGCCTTAGTGGACTTACAATCCGCCACTGGGAGTTATATTTTACTAGTACCCTTCCAGCCGACTACAGATACGGACATGGCCGAGCAGATTCGGGCAGAACTCACAGAAAATAGTCAGGTAGTGACGCTGGCAGATCCAAAACAACTCAAAGGTTTATTTCAGGGCGTGGATCTAGCGATTGGGATGCGTTATCACAGCCTGATTATGGCAGCAGCAGAGGGTTGTAAGTGTTGGGCAATTAGTTACGACCCTAAAGTGACTAAACTAATGACAGAAATCGACATGCCAGGGTGGGAACTAGCAGATCTGCCTATAGATGCCTGGGTAATTACTCAAGCTTGGCAACAACATCTCGCCACAGGTTCGGCACTAACTGATGAATCGATCCTGACTCTCAACCAAAAATCCCTGATTCATCGCGATTTACTGGCTGCGACAATTAATTCACTAGCTACTAGTCACTAAAACCATCAGTGATAATTTAATTTAGATGATTAACAGCTTAAGTATTAATTACACTGTTAGAAATCACCATAACCAACTAACATACATAAATAGTCAACGCAATCCGATCTCTGTGGTAACTCATAATTCATCATTTATAATTTTTCCACATGTCCTCAGCAAACCGCTCTAACTCATCTGAACCAACAGTCCCAGCGATTGAGACTATCTATACTACTGTAGAATCGCAAACAGATCGGACTGATTGGTTGACAGTCGTGAGCAATCTTCGGCAAATCAATCGTCAATTAGTCGAAAAAATTGCTAGATTGGAACAGGCATTGGCATCTTGCACGCAGAAATTGCATAACCATCAAGAGGAAAATCAAACTCATGAAATTATGATCTTGCAACAGCAAGATGAATTGAAGATCGCGCAAGATCGAGTTGAAGTATTATTTCAACAACTAGAAAATTCTCATCAAATCGCCCAACGCCAACAAACGCTGATCGAAACACTTTCCCAGCAACTAGAAATTTCTCAAGCAGTAATTCCGCAATTAGAAGCAGAAAACGAAGAACTCGCTCAACAATTTCAGCAACAGTCACAAAAATTAACTAAAACCGAACGCGTCGCGATCGAATTCCACCGTCGGCTAAAACTCCAAATTGCGGCATCAGCTAATCTAGCATCTCTGCCTGCTGCACCCACAAATACCGAACCAGCACCTGTTGAGACCGATCCAACACCAGTTATGGCCGAAGATGTGCCGATCGAGCGAATCGATGACTCGATCGCCTTATCATTAGAACCCACAGCATATTCAGTTCCCAACCTATACGACCGACCTGATGTTGGCGAAAACATTGCCACTACAACCGATTTAGCTACGCCCGATCCGGCTAGGGAAATAATTGACCAAGAAAATATCTCGATCGCCGCAGTCGATGCGACTACTTTATTACAATTTACCGATTTCGGTCAAGATGATATTCCACCATGGACTCCCCCTGCTAACTCATTTACCCAAAAGGCAATTGCTCAGACAGAATTATCACCGCAACTAAACTGGCAAGAACCAGCAGCCGAGCATGACGATCGCAGCGAGACAACAACCAATCTACCTTCATCAAAGTGGCCAGCACCAACAATCGATCAAGATCGATTTATCTCTAAAAAAGACAACATCGAGCTGCCTAAATTTCCCAAAAAATCAGAAGATTAATCGACAATCTTGTAGCTTGCGTGCCTTCTGAGGCAATCGGTTCGATCGACAAAAAAGTAGCCATAGCAGCCATTTCAGCAGTTATAGACCGTAATCTCGATCGTTAACTGTCAGCTTGTAATCGATCGATTATTCGGCGATTTAAGCAATTACTGGGCATAACGCCGAACATGATGCTCAAATAGCGGACGAATCTATAAAAAATAGCGATAACTTAAAATATTCATTCGGGTTACATCTCGTATGCTAATGCTATCAAATCGTCAGAACATAATAGAAACGCTCGATCGCAGGTGTTTTCCTGACAAAACTCCGAGCATAAATTAAATCTCTTCTGTCGATCTCGGGTGATTTTACGCTCTATTGAGCGTAAAATCAGGGGTATTTTCCAAACAATCTTCTTAGTCTGTCACATAAACTCTCTGTACAATCCCAAGTATTTTAGTAACAACTAGGAAGTAGCGATCGTGTTAAAAATTATTTATACTGACACAGGCATACATCTTGAAATATTGAATGTCGAACACCAGCAATGGATCGCCCAAAGAATCAAATTTGCGACTAGTATTGGCGAACAGATGGTAGTTAGCAAGCAAAGAGCAACATTTCCCTTACCAGCTCCGATCTGCGAATTCCCGATGGTTGAGCCGGATCTCGGTAATATGACCGCAAATACGGTGACTGTCGATCTGTGCGATCTCGATTATGTGGAATTTGGCATGGATGGTTACTGGCTAGCTAGTCACTACGACAGTAATGAAGGCATTTTTGTCTGCGAACAAACCGAGCGGATCGAATCCTACCTCTGGCAACTGTGGTGTTCTGGAGATGAAAACTGCCATTAAAAAGTTGACAGTTGACAGTTAACAACAAAGTATGTACTTAGGGCGGAGTTTAGATCTCCGTCCTAAATACAATCTGCCCAGAGAGGTAGGGCTTTAAATGCAAATAACATTTTTTGTTTGACTTAGGCGCACCGCTTTATCGATCGAGGATCACATCCTCAGCAATTCTAGTATCAGGAATTGGGCCACGATGGACGAGCGCCACTGTACCGATTAATCCCAATCCGCATAAGATGGCGATCGCCATAATTTTAGTAGTTAAGGGTTGATGAGTAGAACGATCTATTAATTGGGTGGGGGATATTTGTGAGTCAGACGAATTAAAATCGTAATCATTGACGATCGGTAAAGCCTCTAAATCTGCCAATACTGCTGACGTGCAATCATATCGCTCGACTTTATCGACTTGTGTCATTCCTTCGATAATTTTTGCCAATCGATCGCTAATATTCGTTAGATCTCGCCACAACACCGATCCATCTCCATCCTTCGGTAAATGTAACGGATACCGTCCGGTTAAAAATTGAATTGCTGTCATTCCCAGCGCATAGATATCGCTGCTAAAAGTCGCCATGCCATCAACCTGTTCGGGTGCATGATAGCCTGGAGTTCCCATCACGGCGACTGGTGGTGGTAAATCGCTATCTAAATCTTGAACCGCGCCAAAGTCAATCAAACACAACTTGCCATTATCCCATCGTCTGATGATATTAGCTGGCTTGATATCACGGTGAATTGCCTGTTTCTGATGGACATAGCCCACAACCTTGAGCATTTCCCGTAAAAATTGAATTACCTTAGTCTCATGCCATTGATGACCGATCGAAAATTCTTTGCTCAGATCGTCGCCAGCAACAAAATCCTGGACTAAGAAAAAATCACCATGATGCTCGAAGTAATCTACTGATTGAGGAATCTGGCTATGTTTGAGTCGATCGAGAATTGCCGCCTCTAACTTAAATAACTGCAACACGCGAGGATGTTGTACTTTAGGACGTAATTGCTTCATTACGCACTGAGGTTCCCCTGGCGCTGCTAAATTTTTGGCCAGATAAGTATGGGCGAAGCCACCTTTACCGAGCCGTTTTATAATTTGATAACGACCATCCACGACGATATTCATGGGCTGGGGTACAAATTTTCTAAACTGCTAGCTTTTAATATCCACTAATTTGGTTATCTAAACTGTATGCTACTAGACCATTAACGATCGAAAATAGATTAAAACGTCTAATTCAGCATTTTGTACTATTAGTTAACTAAATCTCTAAGCCTTTTAAACTGGAGGTTTGACAGTAAAACCATTTGATGTAAATGCCTGAGTTTTGAGTAGATGATTAGATAAATAAGTAACAGTTATGACTCAAGTTATTGCCACCTTTTACAAATTTGTCGCTTTAGATGATTATCGCAATCGTCGTCAACCGTTACTAAATCTGTGCCAGCACCATCAGATTAAAGGTACGATTCTGCTAGCAGCAGAAGGGATTAATGCGACCATTTCCGGCACTCGATCGAGCATTGATGCGATCCTTGCTTACCTTAAAGCCGATCCCTGCTTTGCTGACTTATCACCCAAAGAATCGATCTCGGAAAAATCGCCATTCGACAGGCTGAAAGTCAGACTCAAACAAGAGATTGTTACCTTCGGTATGCCTACCGTCAATCCCACCACAACCGTGGGTACTTACGTCAAACCCCAAGATTGGAACCAATTAATCGCCAATCCCGATGTGCTGACGATCGACACCCGTAACCAATACGAAGTCGAAATTGGCACTTTCAAAGGGGCGATCGATCCCCAGACTACATCCTTCACTCAATTTCCGGAATACGTCGCCAATCACCTCGATCCCCACCACCACAAACAAATTGCCCTGTTCTGCACGGGTGGAATCCGCTGCGAAAAAGCTACATCTTATCTGTTGAACCAAGGGTTCGAGCACGTCTATCACCTTGAAGGGGGCATCCTTAAATATCTCGAAGAAGTTCCGATCGCAGACAGTCAATGGGAGGGAGAATGTTTCGTTTTCGACGATCGAGTTGCCATCACACACGGACTAGAACCTGGCACCCATCAGCTTTGTTGGGGTTGTGGCAATCCAATTTCACCAGCCGATCTCATCGATCCTCACTACGAACCAGGCATCTGCTGTCCCCGCTGCTACGCCACGATTACGCCAGCACAACGCGCCAGCCGCACCGAGAGATGGCGACAACTTCAACAGGAGAAAGGGAATAGGGAATAGGGGATATGGTTGTGAATTGCCTGCTGGCGCAGATCGAGCCATCGTTGCCAACTTCCCAACCACAGACCTAAATTTCTACTATTGCGCGATGTAACCACCATCTACCATTAATGTTTCACCCGTTACAAATGAAGCACGATCGGAAGATAACCATAACACTGCATTAGCGACCTCCGATGGCTGTCCCACTCGACCCATTGGATGAATTCCTGCCATGTAAGCCTTGGCTTCATCCTGACCACCTGTAGCTGTTTCAAACATCTCTGTGGCGATCGCCCCTGGTCCAACAGCATTAATGCGGATATTCGATTTGGCATATTGCAGCGCAGCCGCTTTGGTTAAGCCCTCCACGGCATACTTACTCGCTGTATAGAGTGGCACACTCGGCATCGCTACCACACCGAGAATAGATGATGTGTTGACGATCGTGCCATTTCCCTGCTTCAGCATTTGCACGATCTCATGTTTCATCGATAACCAAACCCCTTTTACATTAACGTTCATAATGCGATCGTATTCGGAGTCCGGTTGGTCACTCAGCGAGGAATTCTCCCCATAAGTTCCCGCATTATTAAATGCAATATCCAGACGACCAAAAACTTTAACCGTTCTGTCAACCATTGCTTGGACATCTGATTCTTGGCTAACATCTGTTTGAATAAACAATGCTTCTCCGCCAGCATCTTTGATGATTTTGACCGTCTCTTCACCGTCGATCGATCGACGACCAGCAACCACTAATTTAGCTCCTTGCTGGGCATAGGCAATCGCTGTAGCCCGACCAATTCCTGAAGTGCCACCTGTAACAATTGCGACTTTCCCTGAAAAATTCATCATGTTGAAATTCAATTGAATAAGTGCAATTTCATTATCAATGCAATACAATCTATAAAACAAGTACATACTTGAAAGTGCTATACATACCTAAAAGTGCGTAAAATGATAGAACCTCAATCTCGACCTTGTGTTTTAGACCAAACATCGGATGTTCGTCAAGTGCTCGATTTAATTGCTGATAAATGGACTGCATTAGTAATTTTGGCACTATCGAGGAATACCAGGAGATATGGTGAACTGCATCGTGAAATTGGTGGTGTGTCTCAGAAAATGTTGACTCAAACCCTTCGCAATCTCGAAGACAGCGGACTAATTCATCGCCAGGTCTATCCGGTTGTACCACCCATGGTAGAGTATTCTTTAACTCCGTTAGGTGAAACGTTGGTAGCACCTCTTAAAACCCTCTGCAATTGGGCTTCAGAGCATTTTCATGAAGTGGAACTTGCGAGATCGGAAGCAATCGATCGCAAGAAACTCGATCGGGCAATCGCTTAGACATCAAAGCTGCGATCGCAAAAAGGTCATGTATTTAGGATCGCGATGTGGATTAGTTCCGCCCTGCTGTCACACCTCCATCAACAGGGAAAACCACCCCTGTAATCCAACTAGAAGTAGCATCATCAGCTAAAAATAAAATTGCCGCTGTTGTATCCTGGACTTGTCCATTACGCCCCAGTGGATGAAAAGTATTGAAAGATGCCAATTGTTCTGGTGTCAGTAAACGATCGAATAGTGGTGTTTCCACTACAGCCGGGGCGATCGCGTTAACACGAATCTTGTCAGGAGCAAATTCAATGGCTAGATTCCGCGTCAGTGCATGAACACCACCCTTAGCTGTCGAAGAGCCACTACAGGGCGTAGCCGCGATCGCATGTGATGACCACATCGAGCCGATGTTCACAATTGCACCGCTACCACGTTTCCGCATCTCGGCGATCGCTGACTGCGAAGTAAAAAAGTAACCTCGGAGCAGATTTAAATAGCCATTGAGATCGTCCTCCGTATGGTCGAGAAACGGTTTGGGAGTGAAGACACCAGCATTATTTAGCAATATATCTACCCCACCAAATCGCTCGATCGCCATTGCTACCAAACGGCGGCTGGTTTCTGCTTGTCCGATATCACCTGCTACATAGGCAACATTTTTGCCAGTTGGATCGATTTTAGCGGCTGTTTGAGCCAGCAGATCTTCCCGCCTTCCATTCAAAACAACTTTTGCACCAGCTTTAGAGAAAGCTCGTCCAGCATCGGCTCCAATCCCACTACCACCGCCAGTAATCAGTACCACTTTGTCTGTGAATCCCATGCTTTTTGCCTCGATCGCTTAATGTTATTCGTAATCCAGAGCATAGGTGATGGCGCAAAAGCTCACAAGCAGGCACAATCTTGATAGGTAAGGTACTTTTATGACAGAAATGCAGTCCACTCCAGATAAAAAAATTTTGACAGAAGTGCCGGATGTGGCAGAGGTCGTTGAGGCTGTTTTTGGCTGCAAATGGTCGCTGCGAATTTTAGGATCGATCCGCCAGGGAGTTTGTCGTCCGGGCGCGATCGAACGGGAGTTAAAAGGACTAACGACAAAAGTTCAAAATTACTACTTTCGACGAATGGTAACTTTGGGTATTTTGGAGCGCATTGTTTATCCTGAAGTTCCACCACATGTCGAGTATCAATTAACAGATTTTGGGCAGCGGTTTATGCCAATTCTAGACTCGATAGAAGAGCTACAGCGAGAACTTGAGCTCCGCAGTAAAAAGCAAGATCTTTGATTTGCACCATACCGGGGCAGAATACAGAATGTATCAATCATCCTCATTGTTTTTCGAGGATCATTTGCAATACGAGCTTTTGGATATCAGATTTTGGATATCAAATATGGTGCTTAGAATAACCACCCGCACGACGATCTCCCTGCCAAGGGAATTACGATAAAATACCGCCAAACCTGGAGTTGGTCTGGCGGTGGAAGTTGTTAAATTACTAATTTTAGGCAGGTGTTACTTGCGGTTGGTGGAGGAGGTTAATCACGGCGGCTTTTTCTAACAATCCGATTAAAATACCATCGTTATTCGTAACACTGAGAGTATTAACGCGTTGGGATTCTAATTGTTCGATCGCTTGTAATAAGGGTCGATCGGCGAAGATAATCGTAGATGGCTCGATTGATTTCATTACTTCACTCACTAATGTCTCCGACCAGCGATCGGTAGGAATATTCTGGAGTGCATCTAATGAGAGTTCGCCGACTAATTGACCGAGATCGTTGGTAACGAGAAACTTTTGCCAATTGCTACTAGTCAGCGTCCGTTGGTCTACAAATTCCCGGACAGAAATATCTGCGGTAATCATTGGGCTATCGGGAGTAACTGCATCAGCAACTGTCAATCCGGTGAGTTTTTCCTGCACTCGGGCAAACTGAGCCGATCTACCAGCATTTTGGAGTAAGAACGAACCGATTAATATGTTCCAGAAGTTAGCAAAACTGCCTTCTAATACCAGCGGAATCAGTCCTGATAGAATTGCAACCCAACCGAAAATTTGACCGACTATACTAGCAAATTTAACGCCTTGGTATGGGTTCCCTGTCAGTTTCCACACGATCGCTTTGAGGATATTCCCACCATCGAGGGGTAAACCAGGAATTAGATTAAATAAACCTAACGATAAATTAATTGCAGCTAATACGGCTGTCATCGCCGCTAATGGACCAGTCATATGGGTAGTAAACCCGATCGTTGTCAGTATGCCTGCTAATAATAAACTTACAGCAGGCCCGGCGATCGCCACCCAGAAAGCTGCGGCGGGAGTCTCAGATTCTTTTTCTAGGCTGGCTAATCCCCCAAACAAAAACAAGGTAATCGATTGGACTTTGATTCCTTGAGAAATAGCTACAAAGCTATGGCCTAACTCGTGTGCGAGTACAGAGCTAAACAACAGTAATGCTGTAACTAATCCTAATAAAATTGGACTACCGTCAGGTAAACCAGGAAATTGTGCCGCTAACCCCTCTCCATAACTCCAGGTGACTAGAGCCAAGATGAAAAACCAGGATGGGTTGACGTAAAAAGGAATACCAAATAAGGAACCAACACGGATATTACCGTTCATAACAGCGACCTCTAAATCTGCGTCAATGCATGATTGCTGCATCGATACATATATTGTAACGAAAGTTTAAAATGCTTCTCATTATTTCCCGATCGGCATATCCGGCAATGTTGGTTCGGTTCCCTCCTATTCCCTGTTGTTGAACCAAGGGTTCGAGAGGGAATAATGATAATCAAGTCCTCATTGGCTTAAATCCCGCTTCCATGAAATTTCCCCCACCACCCGAACTGCTTAAATACTGCTTGCTTATTATCGGCAGCCTTACTTTAATAGGTCTGATACTTTTTATCTTGGCTGTCATCAGAAGTGTTGAATGTTAGAACACACACCTCCTAAAAATGGGTACAGCATTCCTATAAAAGGCTATTATTACAGCTAAAATACTATCTTTCTAAACCAATGCACATAGCT
>JBJOOY010000138.1:0-2713 GCA_046051065.1 Cyanobacteriota bacterium | reverse complement strand
GATTACGAAATCCAATTTCAGTTCCATTGCGTTCCATTTCCTTTTCTAATTAAAATGCTCGATCGATTGAAACAGCAAGATTACTTATTAGGTATCATTACTAATGGCAGAGGAGAATTTCAAGCTCGGGCGATCGATGGACTAGGAATTCGCAATTATTTTGATGTTATTCTAATTTCTGAAGTGGAGCAAGTCAGGAAACCACAATTGGAAATTTTTACCAGAGCGATCGATAGATTAGGCGGATCGGCAGTAGATAGTGTTTTTGTCGGAGATCATCCTGAAGCAGATATATTGGGAGCGAAAAATGCAAAAATGCTGACAATTTGGAAACGTAATTTACATTGGTTGGAACCACAAGCCGCAGATGCAATCATCGACGAACTTAATGAGATTCCGGTAATTCTCGATCGATTTAAGTGAATTTATAATTTCTTATATTCTGAAGCTAATAAATAATTCATTTGAATGTGACGGTCACGCGATCTCAAAATAATATAGAGCTCGGAGAAAATTAATGAGTGATATTTCTATATATGGAGCTGGACATCTAACTAAATCACTGTTGGTAGGATTAATTCAGGTCAATAGTATATCGATTAAGATATTTAATCGAACACCCAGTAAGCTCGATCTCCTATCTTTAAGTTATCCATATTTAATTCCTGCTTATGAGTCTCAGCAAATTGCTCAAACTAAATCGTTTATTTTATCAATCATTCCTGCCGTTGCGGTTCTAAATTTAGATAACGCTTTAATTGAAAAAATTGAGGAAACTGAATCTATTTTAGTTTCATGTGTGAATGGGTTATCAATAGAGAAGCTAGAAGAAAAATATCCCTCTATTAAGATTATTCGAGTGTTACCAAATACAAACTGGTGTATTCGGCAAGGTATTACTCTAATTAAAGCAAATAGTCTTGTCTCAGAACAAGAACTTGAGGAAATATCAACATTTTTTGGACAATTATCTCTAGTCCATATGCTCAAAAATGAAGAAGATTTCGATCGTCTCGGGATCTTAACCTCTTGTATGCCAGGTCTTTTTTCTGAGATAGCCCATCAACTGTGGATTGAATTTGATATTAGCGCGCAGCAGGAACAGCAGTTAATTTATCAAGCAATTAAAAATACAATTGAATATCTGATTCAAAGTGAAAAATCTCCTAAAGAAGTTATTGAAGAAGTGGCGAACAAAGGTGGACTTACTGAAGTAGGTGTATCAGCTCTCACAGCTGAACTTCCCTTAATGTTTAGTACTGTGTACGCTCGAATGCAGCAAAAAATACAGCAGCGTAGAAAGGAGTTCGCTGAACTATAGTATTTAGATTGTAAGATTGCGTTGCAATTTCATCGAAATTATCGATCCTTCGCTTTGAACAAATAAAACCTTGGATATTTATAAACTTGCTATTCGCCCCTTATTATTTTCCGCACTCAAAGCCGATCCAGAAACGGTACACAAGCAGTCTCTAGCTTTCTTACACGCGATCGATTCTCATCCAGCATCTCCTCTGAGCAAATTAGCTAAAGCGAGCTTTCAACAGTCTTTTTGTCGGACTGACAAGCAACTTACACAATCTTTGTTCGGGCTAAATTTTTCCAATCCAGTTGGGCTGGCGGCTGGCTTTGATAAAGATGGGATTGCAGCGGGAATGTGGCAATATTTGGGATTTGGCTTTGCCGAATTAGGGACGGTGACTTATCACCCTCAGCCAGGAAATCCCCCGCCGCGACTATTTCGACTTCCGCAAGATCGCGCAGCATTAAATCGGATGGGATTTAATAATTTGGGGAGTGAAGCGATGGCGATCGCACTCAAACAGCGACAGCAAAAAGACTTTAGCATTCCGATCGGCATTAATTTAGGCAAGTCGAAGCTTACGCCGTTAGCAGCTGCGGCGACAGATTATTTAGGTAGTTTCCAACGGTTGAAAGATGTGGGTAACTACTTCGTGATTAATGTTAGTTCGCCAAATACGCCCAACTTACGTGACTTACAAGCGATCGAACCTTTGCGAGTTATTTTCGATACTTTACAACAAGAAAATCAAGCTCAAAAACCTATTTTGGTGAAGATCGCTCCCGATTTAGCCTGGGAAGATATTGCCGCAGTTGTGGAGTTATCACAAACTTATCAATTAGCCGGAATTATCGCCACAAATACCACGATCGATCGATCTCAATTAACTACCAAAATTATTACCGCTACAGGTAAATCGGTAACAGAAGAAGCAGGCGGAATTAGCGGCGCACCAGTGCGGCAAAAGTCTACTGAAGTCATCCGCTTTATCCATCAACAAACGGGTGGTAAATTACCAATTATCGGTGTTGGCGGAATTTTTACAGCTGAAGATGCCTGGGAAAAAATTACCGCAGGTGCTAGTCTGATTCAAGTGTATACAGGTTGGACGTATAATGGCCCGTGGATGGTCGATCGAATTTTAACTGGATTATTAGCGAAATTAGCATCGCAAGGTTTATCCTCAATTTCCGCCGCAGTGGGGATTGATTCAAACCGCTAGGCCGCGTTCGATCGGTATAAATTCGCAATTTTACTAGCTAAACTACTCCCTTCCCGCTCTAAGACTATAGATTAACAATTTCTCTATACTCTCTGTGCCCTCTGCGTCTCTGCGGTTAGAAAACAATCGGTAGACAGTAATAGGGTTCAAGCATTATCTATACTCTTCTGGCGGGAAGGGAGTATGTC
>JBJOOY010000137.1:0-3703 GCA_046051065.1 Cyanobacteriota bacterium | reverse complement strand
TTTGCCAGTCGGGTAGGGCATCAACCTAGCGAATCGCATCTATCCTTTGGTCGTGCTTGGGGTATACTTACAGCCAGTCGCCAGACTCAGGTATTTTTTACCTTTTTGGTCGTAATGACATTAGGGCTATTTATTCAAGATCCGATCCTCGAAACTTACGGCGGTGAGGTGTTCGATCTCCCAGTGGGGAAAACAGCCGCGCTAAATGCTTTTTGGGGCAGCGGTACGCTGATTGGTTTGAGTGTGGCGGGATTTTGGTTTATTCCGCAACTGGGTAAGCAAAAGACGGCGCGATTGGGGTGTATGTTGGTTGCTGCATCGATGATCTGGGTGATTGTATCTGGGTTTACTCACAATCCAATTTTTCTACAATTAGCCTTGTTATTATTTGGGATCTGCTCGGGATTGGTGACGACTGGAGCGATTACATTAATGTTGGATCTGACAGTACCAGAAACTGCAGGGACGTTCATTGGTGCGTGGGGTTTATCGCAAGCTTTAGCAAAAGGTTTAGCCACGGTGTTTGGTGGGATTGCTTTAGATCTGGGCAAGTTAGTGTTTGCCAATGTGGTGTTAGCTTATGGGTTTGTGTTTAGTCTCCAAGCGCTGGCGATGATTGTAGCAGTTAAATTGCTCGATCGAGTTAATGTCCGCGAGTTTCAAACTACTGCCAAGGATGCAGTTAAAGCTGTGATTGCGGCTGATGTGGATTAGTCAACCGCCGCAATTTGCTCTAAACTAGCAAAATAGTGAGGGGATGCACTGGCATTTAGCCATCTACTTCTCTACTAATCATCGCACTACCACCTACTTTTGTCGCTAACCAACTGAGCAATCCAACTACAAAAATAGCTGCAAACGTTGCTACAATTGCATAAGTGTATAACGCAGCCAGAGAATCGGCATCTCCCAATAACTTTTTAAATGTAGCTTTAATTGCATCATTCCAAGCAAGTGCGGCGACGAAGCCTAGGGAAGCCGAGGCTAGTGTAATCATGGTTTGAAGTAAGGAACGAATCGTCAATAGCGAGCGGTTTCTCAACTCAGTTTGTCTAGACATAATGTTCGATCGAATTGCGAAATTTTCATTAGCCTAGCAGGTGAGCAAATTTTTTCCAATAGCTGTGAGCTACCAATCCCGTTTAGGTTACAGAATTTTACGATCGGATCTAATCGGATCTAAATAGAAAAATTCCGTTAACTCCAACTATCGATCTAAAGATCGAAGTAGCGATTGTGGCTAATTAAAGATCGGTAGATAGTGCAGATTGGATGATAAATTGACTGTTTGTATATCCACTTTGTTGGCACCCAATCGGATGGAATTTTGGAATCAGGTATTAGAAGTTGCTAGCAATACCGCCCAACGAGTGGGGGCGCAATTGCTGTTAGACTTTGGGCACGTACAGGGATTGGAAAAGGCTGATGGTAGTTTAGTAACCCAGTCTGATGAATGGGCAGATCGGGAAATTCGATCGAGTCTTGCTACAGCTTTTCCTACTCACGCGATCCTCAGTGAGGAAGCAGAACACGGGTTTACCGATGCTGAGTGGACGTGGATTATCGATCCGCTCGATGGTACTACCAATTTTACCAGGGGGATTCCCTTATGGGGAATTTCGATCGGTTTACTTTATCATGGCGAACCAGTATTTGGTTATGTTTATTTTCCGCCTGTAAATCAAACTTTTTATGGCTATTGGGCGGGCAATACGGGACTAGATCTCCCCACTGGTGCCTATTTGAACAATCGATCGATCCATGTCAGCTCAGACGCGCCCAGCAGCAATCATTTCTTTAGTTTATGCGCCCGCAGTCTGCAAGTTTGGCAGCCAGGATTTCCCTGTAAAATTCGGATGTTAGGGGTAGCTACCTACAACTTCTTAGCTGTTGCGGCGGGGGCGAGTTTGGGTGGGGTAGAAGCCACTCCCAAAATCTGGGACCTAGCTGCTATCTGGGCGATTCTACATGCGGCTGGAGGGGTGTGGGTATCATTACGTGATGAACCGACTTTTCCAGCAGTTGCAGGGCAAAATTATGGCAGTTATGCGCTGCCGAGTTTGATTGTCAATCAGCCTAAATTGGCAGAATTATTGTTGCCGTTGATGGGATCGGTGAGGTTGTGAAACAGGTTAGCGATCGATCTGCTCGTTAAGTTACATATCCGCTAATCCAGCAAGAACTAGTCCACTCGAGTGGACTATCTTGTACTAGCTGAGGCTCAAACACGACGAGTAAGCACTAAGATGGGCTGGAAGTACTAGCCGTAGACGCAGCGGCCGCTTTTTCTTCTGCGCGTTTTTCCCGTTTTTTACGTTCGGCTTCGGCTAAATCTGCCATTACCGCTTCCATTTGAACTAATTTATCCAAATTACTCCGATAGGCATCTAGATCCTTTTTGACTTTATCCGTCGGCAGGTGCATCGCTTCACCAATTTGCACGATTGCCGCTTCTCGTTGTTTCTCGTCTTTGAGCAACTCTGGCGCAGCTTGCTCGATAATTGTAAATAAACCAATCCCAAACAGGCGACTGTATTTAAATTTAGAATTATTAGCTACCGCGTTGAGTGTATGAGCTAATTGCGCGCCGCTGCCATCAGCAGTCGGATGAGCTAGCCAATTAACGATGTCTTGTCCTTCCATACTGCGGGCAAATTCTTGGATTCCAGCAGTATCTTCGCGGTATTTCTGGGCATTACCACCCATTGATTGAGTCAGCGCCACAAAAATCGATTGCTTCTCTGATTCAGGACGATAACTTGCCATAAATCGATCGAAGCTACTAACTACACCCAGTGCATAGACTAGATCGTAGTTAAAATCAATATTAGTAGAAAGTAAATGCATTTCTACCATTAATTCTTCTACCACCCGTCGATAAATCGCATTAATCGGGCGTGTATGTTGTGAGTAGAAATTGCGCTTGGTATCGGAGACAGTACTCAGGTTATTCACCGGGCTATATTAGGAGATTAGTTAACAATACTTAATTATCGTCGATCGTGACCCCAATCGGCAAAGATTGCGATCCCCGATCGACTTAATGCTCTACCAGCACGGGATGGCTGTAAATACTGCCTCATGTCACAGATCGGTCATTCATCGTAGATTAACGAGCGATTTACTCACCATCTTTGTGCGTTTGTGCGGATTCCGTCGTGAAGATCGATAAGGCATGCTGGAGTTGAAAGAATTGTTACATCAAGAGCGAATAGTGGTATGGATCGACATCTGAATTTCAAAGCATGGCTGGTAATTGGCACGATCATGACGACAACGCTATTCCAGTCCCAAAAGATCCTTGCCTATACCCTCGCTGTCAACAATCCGCTCACTACAGCAGAAATTAAACCCGCTAACGACATCGAACCTTACCAACAGGGCTTAGCGGCAGTGTCAGCCGGAAATCTGAATCAGGCAATGGTTGAATTCAATCGCGCGATCGAACTCAATCCTCAAGCAATTCAAGCATATATCGAACGGGGCAATATTAAAGATGCGCTGCACGATCTGCCAGGCGCACTGGCTGATTTTAGCACAGCCATTAAACTCGATCCCAAAGCCACTGATGCTTACTACAATCGCGCTACTGTCTTGACCAAACACGGTAAAAATAAAGAAGCAGTTGCTGATTTTAATATCGCGATCGAACTCGATCCGAAGTCGGCACCAGCCTACCTCAATCGGGGCAACAATCTTGACG
>JBJOOY010000136.1:0-8404 GCA_046051065.1 Cyanobacteriota bacterium | reverse complement strand
AGGTATTTCTGGTCCTCTCTAATCGAGATTAGGGGATAGGGGATAGAGTAAACAGCTTTAGTTCCTATTCCTGCAACCGAAGTCAGTAAACAACTAAAATCTACGTTATTAAGTTACTATGTCAACCATCAAAAAGCCGGACTTATCCGATCCCTCTTTGAGAGAAAAACTATCTCAAGGCATGGGTCACAATTATTATGGCGAACCAGCTTGGCCAAACGATCTGCTGTACATTTTCCCAGTGGTAATCTTTGGGACGATCGGGTGTTGTACGGCATTAGCCATTCTCGATCCAGCACTAGTTGGCGAACCTGCAAATCCATTTGCTACACCACTAGAAATCTTACCTGAGTGGTACCTCTGGCCTGTATTCCAACTGTTGCGCGTATTACCTAACAAACTGTTAGGGATCGCTTGTATGGCTGGCGTACCGTTAGGTTTATTGATCGTTCCATTCTTAGAGAACGTCAACAAATTTCAAAATCCTTTCCGTCGCCCTGTCGCAACGGCTGTATTCTTATTTGGCACAGTATTCACCATCTACTTAGGTATCGGTGCAACTTTACCGATCGATAAATCTTTGACCTTGGGTTTATTCTAAATTAATTCTCATCAGTTAAAGATCGATGTCGATCTAAAAGCCTATCTAGACAGTGCTAGGTAGGCTTTTTTAGCTACTTATTTTGACTATTTCTACCCCGATGAATAATCTTGATAATTACGATCCTAGTGATGTTAGTCGAGTTAATGGTAATTTATTTGGACTCCCATTTGATTATGACTCGGCAAACACGATTATCTTTGGCGTACCTTGGGAAGTAACGGTTTCCTATCATCCTGGCACAGCCGCAGCACCCCAACAAATTCTTGACGCTTCGCCACAATTAGATTTATATGATTTTGACAATCCCCAAGGTTGGCAACAGGGGATTTATCTGCCACCGATCGATCGAGATATATTAGCAAAAAATAATTATTACCGTCAGCAAGCAGCTCTAATTATCGATCGATTAGAAAGTGGTGAATCCCTAAGTGCGGCACCAGATTTAACTACCGTACTCACAGAGATAAATCAAGCCTGCCAGGATATAAATAATTGGTTATTCGATCGATGTCAGACCGCAATTAATAATGGTAAAAAAGTAGGTATAATCGGCGGCGATCATAGTGTGCCATTAGGTTATCTGCAAGCATTGGCTACTCACTATCCCAATTTTGGCATCTTACACATCGATGCCCATGCAGATCTACGAGATGCATATGAAGGCTTTGAATTCTCCCATGCCTCGATTATGTTTAATGCGCTGAAAATTCCGCAGATTTCTAAATTAGTACAAGTCGGAATTCGAGATGTATCTTTTGTCGAAATTGAGACGATCGATCGATCGGTTGATCGGATTATTGCCTATTATGATTCGCAGATCAAACAGCAACTATACAAGGGCAAAACTTGGGAAAATATTTATCAAGAGGCGATCGCTCATCTCCCCCAACAAGTTTATATTAGTTTTGATGTTGATGGACTAGATCCTAAACTTTGTCCTCAGACTGGTACCCCTGTGCCTGGAGGTTTAGAATTAGAGCAAGCTGTTTGTCTGTGTCGGGAAGTTATCCACAGCGGTAGACAAATTATTGGTTTCGATCTGTGTGAAGTCGGCAATGCCGAGTGGGATGGTAATGTTGGAGCGAGAATCGTGTATAAGTTAGCAAATTTAATGAACTTATCAATTGACACGCCCCACTCCCCCAAATCCTAAAAAATTAATATATAATGGAAAGACTTGGGGCTGTAAAGGTTTCGACGTGTTGGCGAAAGCTGCACTGTGATACAGGTCGAGAGGGAGTCTACTCTCGTTAATATCGGCTCAAATTAAATATAGATGCAAACAACATTGTACCTTTCGCTCGTAAAGCCGCTCCTGTAGCTGCCTAAAAACACTTAAGATTAATTTCTAAGTCCGAGCATTTATAGTATGACTCCGTTAATTACTATAGATAACCCTCAACGGATGCTCTATATAGTCGTCTCTGGTAGACTATATAGCTAAGATTTATCAGAGCATCCTGCGATCGGGGATAATCGGTCACTCCCGTCTTGAGGGTTAGATAGACTATACCTGTGAATGAGCGGAAAGTGAATACCCAGGGCGGACGGCAGTTCGACTCTGCCCAGCTCCACTACTTTAAACCTCGATCGAAACCAAATCTCGATCGAGGTTTAATTTGTGAGATTCAGCAGGTTTTAACTAACGATCGAACTTGCCCACTGCATTTTGCGAACTAACATATTCTTTGACGAACTCGATCGGGATTGCCCAGCTAAAATTATCGATCTGTGCCTGAATCTCACCGTTGACTGTGGCACCATTTTCTAGCGTCTCGGCAATTTCCCATAGCGGATCGGCATGCACACCATTAATCCCGACTAAATTACCCTGTTGATCAATTAATGGCCCCCCGCTCATCCCCTTTCTAACTGCATTGTCAGAACCGATATTATAGCCGCCAGTTAGGGCTGTGGGTAAAATATGCGTAACTCGACCATCTGCGATACTTAGTTCCGCAGCAGCCGTTGAGTAAGTATTCTGAAGATTTTTCGATAAGGGTGCGACATCAGTGAGTGGATATCCAGACGACCAGACTCGATCGCCGATGCGGGGGCTAGCTCCAGCTAATTTAGCTGTATTATAAATGCGATCGAGACTTTGAAAGCGCAGTATGCTCAGATCTCGCTTTTTCCTAGCTGGTAAATTGATGAGAGCCGCTCCATAGATTAGCCCATCAGGAGTCTGAATTTGAAATGGAGCGCTGCTTGATTGGATCACATGCGCATTAGTAATGACAGTATAAACGCGATCGTGCCGATTTAATAGCACTCCCGAACCGATAGTCGTACCCTGCGCTAGCACCTTAATCGAGATCGATCTAATCTGTTGCTGAATATTGTGTTCCTGGATGGCTCCTAGGTCTGCTACCACAGTCGGTTGGATTAATCCAGGTAAAGCTATCGTGAGAGTCGTCACGCACATTATCGGCACGATTCCAGCAATCCAGTATTGCCAATTATTAGAACCTGGACGATCGGGTGGAATCAGATTAGACATTAGGATCGGATAGGAGTGAAAACCGTAGTCTGATAAACAGGCATTGTACTGAGGATGTTCTAGGATAAATAGTAGTGTTTCGATCGATTACCATCAAGAACAAAATACATGCTAGAACTATATCAATTTGAATTGTCACAATTTTCGGAAAAAGTTAGATTAGTTCTGGACTATAAAGGGTTAGCATACCGTAAAATTGAGGTCGTGCCAGGCGTGGGGCAACTAGAATTATTTCGGATGTCTGGACAGCGGCAAGTCCCTGTCTTGAAAGATGGCAATACCGTCATTGCCGACTCTACGGCGATCGCCCTGTATTTAGAACGCACCTATCCCGATCGACCGATCGTCCCGACCAATCCCCAGCAAAAAGCTACATGTCTGCTGTTAGAACAATGGGCAGATCACTCGATCGGTACTAAAAGTCGGAGTATTCTGTTAGAAGGACTGAAAAATAGTAATCTCCGCACCTCTATTTTACCTGTCGGTACGCCAGATCTGCTCAAAAATTTAGTTGGCTCGATTCCTCGCGAAGCTCTAGACGTGCTGGGATTGGGAGTAGGGTTGACTCCTGATGCAATCAGAGCGGCTAAAGCAGAAATGCATCGCGGTCTAGAATCGATCTGTCTCATGCTGGCTCAAAATTCCTGTCCTTATCTCACTGGCGATACCCCTTCCCTGGCAGACTTTGCGATAGCTGGGTTGAGTCTCGTGCTCAAAATTCCTGAGGGGCCTTATCTAAATATCCCCGAAAATCTCAAGGGTAAAGGGATCCCTGGTTTTGCTGATAATCCCGACTACGATCTATTTTTCGCTTGGCGCGATCGATTGTATGCTAATTTCCGCAAACCACATCAACCAGATATTAATAATTCTGGAGCCGCACCAACCACAATCGCGATCGATTAATTACGTGGATCGATCGGTTTAAATTTTAGGGGTGCCTCCAACTAGGAGCACCCCTAAACTATGCTTGGGGATTCGATCTTGTGTTACGTCTGACAAAATTCACCCAAGCAGTATATTGAAACGCTGATCGAGGACAGCGCAAGATTGCGTACCGCCTGCCTTTAACAACTTTAAATCGTGCAGAAATCCTGATACATAGTTGATGACATATAATATTCAGTAGAGATTGAGGCTAACAATTGAAGATTGCCATTATGCATCACATTTACTACCACCCTTAGTAAAGAGACTGCTAAAATACTGCGTCCCAAATAAACCGTAGCGGTTCTGAAAAATAGCGAAAGGATTGTCTCAACCAGCCTTAATCTCCACAATCCTTCAAGTGAGCTGACAAAAGTTTATGCAGACTGCCGATCGAAATATCTGGATTACACAAGCAGAATATGCCAAAAAAATCCGCCCATTACTTCCGCCTGAAGCATTTTTACCCGATCCGAATAAGGTGATAATTCTATTTATTAATATCGCCATCTTAATTTTAGGTTGGTCGATCGCGGCTCAGCTCGATCGATGGAATTGGTATTTTTTATGGCTCTATTTACCGTTAGCACTGGTCATGGGTAACAGCATTACTGTATTAATTTTTAGTACTCATGAGATGTTGCATAGTGGCACGATTAAAAATTATTGGTTACGGGAGATTGTCAGTTTACTGGGATGGTCGATGGCCTGGATGACCCCCACTTTGTGGAAAGTTATTCATCATCGAGAGCATCATCAAAAGACTAATTCTTTGACCGATCCAGATCGCAATTATCTCCAATCACAACCCGATAGTTGGGGTAAATGGATTCATAATTTGTTCGCTCCTTCTGCTGAAGTAAATCCCTTTTGGTTTATTATAGGTATGACTAGTGCGTGGGCAGTTCATAACTTTCGGAATATTATTTCGGTGCTGATCTTTAATGATGGTTTAGTTGATATACCGATTGTGGCAGTTAAAGTTAGTGACAAAGAGCGCCGCACGATCTCGATCGAATTATTGCTGACGATCTGTATTCATTTAAGTATTTGCGCTTATTTAGGCTTTCATCCACTCAACCTATTTTTAGGTTATTTTCTGCCGATTTGGATTGGTTATAGCATTGCGATGTTTTACATTTATACTAATCATCTGTTATGCCAGATGACTAGTATTAACGATCCTTTAATCAATAGTGTTTCTTTACGTGTGCCGAAAATATTCGATCTGTTACATCTCAATTTCTCTTATCATACCGAACATCATATCTTTCCAGGGATAAATTCTGATTATTGCCCGATGGTGAGAGAGTTATTGCAAACTCATTATGCCGATCGATTTAATTTATTAGATGCTAAGGAAGCTTGGAAGTTGATGTTGAATACACCTCGACATTATCAAGATGAGCAGACATTAACAGATTGGTCTGGAGAAAAAGCGGTTACTTGCCCACTGATTAAACCAAATATCTAAATTAAATTCGATCTGTGAGTTGATGGACATTTAAATTAAATATTCGACAGTTGAGCAGATCGGAGCACCAACAATCTACAATTATTTGCTGTCCACTGTCCACTGTTCACTAGCCACTAAAATCATAAGTAATAATTCAATCTAGATGTTTAACAACTTAACGTTTATCAATTATTTTTGATGTTATATCTGTCCCGACTTTGGAAATTCTCTCGTCCTCATACCATTATTGGCACTAGTTTGAGTGTTATTGCGTTGTACTCGATCGCGTTAGCAACTATCGATCGATCGACCTTGCAGCTAGATTTAGTGCAGCTTTTCGGTACTTGGTTTGCTTGTCTGTGTGGCAATATTTATATCGTCGGCTTAAATCAACTTTACGACTTAGAGATCGATCGAATTAATAAACCAGATCTGCCATTAGCTAGTGGTGAATTCTCGATCGCTCAAGGCAAGTGGATTGTGGGAGTTACAGGCATTTTGGCGATCGCAATTGCCGCCATTTTAGGTCAGTGGTTATTGGCAACAGTAGTAGTAAGTTTAGTAATTGGCACTGCTTATTCTTTACCTCCAATTAGGTTTAAAAGATTCCCATTATTAGCTGCTATTTGTATTTTAACAGTTCGAGGTTGTATTGTTAATTTGGGAATTTTTTCTCACTTCAATCGAGTGTTGAATGGCACAGACATTCTACCGTCGAGTATTTGGGTTCTGACCTTATTCATTTTGGTATTTACGATCGCGATCGCTATTTTCAAAGATGTACCAGATCTTGAAGGCGATCGTCAGTATCAAATTCAAACCTTTACACTCGTCTTAGGTAAACCAGCCGTTTTTAATCTAACTAGGTGGGCAATTACCCTTGCTTATCTGGGGACGATCGGGGCAGGAATATTTATTTTACCGACGATTAATACGTGGTTTTTGGTCGGATCTCATACTATTTTACTAGGTTTGCTCTGGTGGCGCAGTCAAGATACAAATCTAGAAGAAAAAAGATCGATCGCCGCTTTTTATCAGTTTATCTGGAAATTATTCTTTCTTGAATATATCCTGTTTCCGATCGCGTGCTTTGTGAATTAACAGATTGAAGGAGATTGACTCTTGCAAACACCGCATAGTGGCTACCATTGGAATGGAATCGATTCCCTTTGGGACGGCAAAGCCGAACGAGGCTTTTTTGAAGGTTGGTATTTTCGGATTACCTTACCTAAAATAAATGAGTCTTTTGCCTTCATGTACTCCATTGAAGATCCGCTCGATATACTCCCCCATAGCAGCGGAGCCGTACAAATTTTGGGGATTGGGGAGGAATATCTGAAGTATTATTTGCCGAATATTAACAGTTTTTGGGCAGCAAAAGACGATTTAGCGTTGGGACATTGGGGTGAAACTAATTTAGATATTCCACCGCAACTATTATCAATAAATAAATTTGAGCAGCAGATCGAACAAGGCTATCAAGTTACCGCTACTTTGCATCAAGGGACTTTACCAGCACAAGACTGTCGGTGGTGTTATCAAACCGTTCCTGTCTATGGCTGGGGGCAACCTCAGCAGTTTCAACAAGCCACGGGTAGTTGGTTATCCTTCTTGCCGATCTTCGATCCTGGTTGGCAAGTGCTGATGGCGCATGGATTGGCGACAGGCTGGATTGAGTGGCGGGGAGAACGGTATGAATTTAGCCATGCTCCTGCTTATAGTGAAAAAAATTGGGGTCGTTCTTTTCCAGAAAAGTGGTTTTGGATAAATTGTAATAGTTTTAATGAGACAGTTGGTTTAGCTCTTACAGCCGCTGGGGGTAGACGGAAAGTGCTGGGGATGACTGAATCAGTGGCAATGATTGGCATTCATTATCGCGATCGATTTTATGAATTTGTGCCATGGAATGCTCGGATTAATTGGCAAATTCAACCCTGGGGAGAATGGCGAATGCAAGCAATTAATCGAGACTTTTCGATCGAACTCACTGGTACGACCGAGCTAGCTGGTACGATGGTAAGTACGCCAACAGAACAGGGATTAGTCATGTGTTGTCGAGATACACTTAAAGGTCAACTAACGATCGACTTACGCACCCGTCAAGGCGATCGAATTATCACTGCAACTAGTAATAATGCTGGCTTAGAAGTTGGTGGCAACGATTGGAATTTAGCTTGGACAAATAATCGTTAATAGTTATCGATAATGGCAGAATCTACATCCGAATCCGAACTAAATAATTTCGACCTTTGGCAATCTAAGCCTTGGTGGTGTCAACCGTGGACGATTATGCTCACAGGGATAATTATCATTACTAGTAGTTGGTTAGTATTTCACAAAATCTGGTTAACTATTGTCATCGCAATCCCGATTATTGTCTGGTGGATTTATTTTTTGATCCTGGTGCCGCGCCTGCTCAAAAATAATGGCATGAATCAATCTAGATCTGATTAAAAAGGGCAAGCATAAGGCTTAACTAATACTCTAACTTCCGCCGCCTAGTACTAGTGGCCTAAAGCCAAGAAATGGATCGAATACAGGTTCCATCCATTTCTTGGCTATCAGCATCACCCTCGCACTAAAGACTTAGTTTTCCGCTCGATCTGCAATTGAATCCAGCGTTGCCAACGCTGGAAGCTTTCTTCGTCTGGTCGGGTTTGTTGCCAAGCTGGTCGTTCTTCGATCCGTTGTCGCCAAGCATCGAGGCGGGGATAGTCGGCTAGCGATAAGCCTAAACGATGGAAGAGTGGCACCGTCGCCCCCGCCACAATATCGCCAAGATTTAAACAATTTTCTGACGGCGAGATTACTCCACCGCCACCAAAATATTTTTGGTCTTGCAATTCATCTTCTAAAAATTGCCAAGCAGTAGTCAACCGTTTCTGAACGGCATTAGGGATCGGTTGGTGAGCAGCAT
>JBJOOY010000135.1:0-2563 GCA_046051065.1 Cyanobacteriota bacterium | reverse complement strand
ATATCAAATCAGCGGTTAATCGCTGATTTAAGTGTTCCAGCGTGTTAATCTTCATGCAGCAAACAATTTACGCCCCAAAGGAATTAGCTTAGGTAAGCGAGTTCTCGCATCTTTTCCCCTTCCAAACGCAGATGTATACTGAGAATCAGACCAAAGTTCTATAATCTTATGTTTTACATTCAGATTTGGATCGCTGTATTGTTGATAGTTATAAGCAATACCTAATGCTATTGTTTCAAATGGGGCTAACATAAACCCTCTAGAAAACTTTTCTTTTAGAGGATCGTACTTTTTAAAGCTATCGCTACCCATACATTTTGCTAGAACATCAAATGTACGCTCAAAAGCTAATTTCTCTTCCTCTAAATCGTAGTTTAGATTTCGAGATATTTCTTGAATTTTATCTGTGACGAATGTATCAACATCAACTATGCCTTGTAAATCTTTTTCTTCTATTTTCCGAAGCACCAAAAACCTTGACAAAATTTCAAGGTCATATTGTTCATTCAAAGATGTATCAGGAAGTCCAATACAAAGTTGAAAATTTTCATTCTCACTTAAATCTCTCATCCATTGGTACAATTCTGGATTGAGACTAACCAGGATACAATTTCTGATCTCTTGAGAAGTGGCGATCGAACCTCCAGTATTCAGCCTTTGGAATAGTTCATACTTTGCAGAAGGATCGCTTTCTTTTTGAAGAATATTTATATCTATCTTTGCTCTTTTAATTAATAATCTTTGAGTTTGAGTAAATACTTGAGGATTATCTGGATTACTTTTATCTTCCCATTGTTTACCTGCTAATGAGGGTAAATATTTTGTTTCTTCCAAAACTAGTGGGCGGAGTAATTCCCCTTTATCATTTTTTAGTATTCCGGCAAACTGATATATTGTGGACAATCTTTGTAGCCCATCTACAACATCCCAAATTCCGTCTTCACGTTGAGAAACAAACACAGGTGGAATCGGTATGCCGAGAAGAATAGATTCAATTAAACTAGTTTTTTGATAATTAGACCACCGAAAGAATCGTTGAAATTCAGGATGAATTTCAACGTCACCCTGTTGATACAAGCTAATCCACTCACCGATTGACATTGAGTAGCTATCGGATCTGATTTCTTGTCTTTTTTTATCGATCTCAACCTGTAGATTATCAACTTGTTCGCTAACGTTCATAATTCATAAATGTCAGTGTTCAGTTTTTAAAAATCACCTGCTAAGGCATCCACACATCGATCGCAAACTAACGGATGTTCACTATTTTGACCGATCGTTGGTGAGTAATTCCAACAGCGATCGCATTTTGCGCCTTCTGCTGTTACTACCCCAATCTTGCCACCTTCACTAGTTAATTGATGTGGCAATCCGGTAATTTTGCTCGGATCGTCAATTAGCTCGACTTGAGAAGCGAGGAACAGATATCGTAGCTCGTCTACACCATTAGATTTGGTGTGAGGCGTAGATGTTTGTGGCGGTAAATTTGCAGGTTCGAGCGGTACAATCTGGTTCACACTTTGGGTTTTGTCAACTGGATCGACAATTTTAACTAGAGTGGGTTTTTTACCAGAAATCGTCTGACGATAGTCAATAATTCGATCGAATGTTGCTTGGCGTTTGTTACTCGTCCACAGGTTGCGGTAACAGAATACTCCCGTCATCACAATGCCGATCGCTTCTAAGATTGTTCCCAATAAAGGCAAGCGATTAATTACCAGCATCAACGCGAAGCCGAGATAGATCAGCGTCAGTGCTGCTAATAAAATCGACGCACTGATTAGCGATGTCTGGACTCGATTGTAAAACTTTTGAATAGCATAACCTAAACCAATAAATACACCTGTGACAACTTGCAATGCCTCGCGCACGGGTGCTAGTTGAGGACTATTAGTTAATCGATCGATCGTCGGAGTTGGCGACTCACTATCGCTCACACCCCCTAATGATGAAGATTTGCTTGGAAGAGTTTGGATCTCGGTTGCGCCCGAGGTGGTGTAAAATGACAATTCCCCCAGCTTACTGCGCAAGACTGGATCTTGCACCTGTAATAACACCTTTGCCTCTAGCGAAGAACCGATCGATTTATCTGTCCGCGCCTGTTCCATTACCTTATTTACATCTGTCCGCAGGTCGCGCAGCTTATTCCAAGCGACCGCTAAATCGGGCTGTAACCATTGCGGATCGAGTTTGACCCAACCAGACTCAAACACCGACTTATCGGGGGTGGAATAGGGCAAGTATTGCCAGATGTCTTCTGCCATATGACAGAGGACGGGCGCGATCGTGCGAGTGAGATTTTCGAGGATAATTGCCAGTACTGTCTGACAACTGCGTCGCCGGAAGGAGTTGGGCGAGCTGATATAGAGGCGATCTTTAGCGATATCGAAATAAAAGTTCGATAAATCGACAATGCAAAAATTCTGGATCGTTTGGAAGAATTTGAAGAATTGATAGCGATCGAATGATTCGGTAATGCCATTCAAGACTTCACTCATTCGATGCAGCATATATCGATCGAGTTCTGGCAATTCGGCATAAGGTACAGCATTTTGAGCCGGAT
>JBJOOY010000134.1:0-4456 GCA_046051065.1 Cyanobacteriota bacterium | reverse complement strand
ACTACGGTAATCCCGCTGGGGCGATATTGATAGCGGTTGGTTTCGCCAGGCAGATCGGTGCGTTCGCCAGCGTCGAGGCGTTCCATCTCGGCGGCGTAATAGTTACAAAAATCGATCGCTTCGGAAACTTCAGCATCGGCATCGCGTAAGGGTTTTCCCACTTCTAACACAATCAGGGCTGTGAGCATAGCACGACGTTCTACCATTAATCGGGCAGCTTGGCGCAGGATACCTGCGCGGGTGACGACAGGAGTTTTGCGCCATTGTTGCCAGGCGGTTTTTGCAGCTGCTAGGGCTTGGCTAGCTTGGGAGATCGAGCATAAACCAACAGTACCGATAATTTCGTTAAAGTTAGAAGGATTGACAGACTCGATCGATTTTTCTGTCGCGATATATTCGCCATTAATTAAGGGTAAATAAGTTTTTCCAAAACTGGCGCGGATACTTGCAAAGGCTTGTTGTGCTAGCTCTCTGGCTCGATCGTCAGCATAATCGGTATCGGGGGCGTTTTTAAAAACTCGATCGATCTCAAACTCGCTCTCTACTGTAACTACAGGCGGTGCAAGTAATTCGGCGGTCGGGAGTTCTGCCAAATTTTGGCGCAGGAAGGAACTATTAGCGGTATTTTCTAATAAGCGGCGGATTAAATACGCCATCCCAGGTAATAATTCGCCGTAGGGACAATATACTCGCACCCGATAACCACGTCTGACTAGAGCGCGAGCGAGTTTATCGCCCATCCCATATAAAACTTGCAATTCCAGACAGCGACTAGGTACTTTTAAAGCTGCCGCAATCGCGATCGCTTTGGCTTGCGATCGCACGTTATGACTGCCGATCGCGCTATAAATATACTGGTGATTTTCCAGCATCATTTGCGTTAAAGATTCAAAATTAGCATCCGTTGCTGCCTTATCGTTATAGACAGGTTGCGGCCAATCTTTTTGGGCGGATTGAATCGTTTCGGTATCCCAATAAGCACCTTTAACTAAGCGTACAGTTACCGGAAAGCCGCGTTGTTTTGCCCAATCAATTATTCCTTGTAAATCTGCTTTACTATCGCGTAAATAAGCCTGAATTGTTATGCCAATATCGGTACGCTGACAAAATTCTGGCTTGGTTAATAACTGTTTGAGAATAGCTAAGGTAATATTTTTATATTCATATTGCTCCATATCAAAATGGACATTCGCACCAGCTTCGCACGCATGACGCAATAATAATCGTAACCGTTCGCTAACTCGCTCCTGAGAGCCTTGAGGATCGAGCGGATCGAATTGGGAATAGAAGGCTGTTAATTTGACCGATACTTGAACGGGGTTGAGTTCCTGCCCATCCGCTCGATCGATCAGCGGTACATGCGACCAATTTTTAGCGGCATCAGTCAGTTGAGTGATTAATTCTAGATAGCGATCGAAATAAGATTTGGCTTCGGCTTCAGTAATTACTGCCTCACCTAATAAATCGATCGTAAAAGCCATTTTATCCCGCCGTAATCCGGCAACAGTTTTAATTATCTGTTGAATATTTTCGCCAGCAATATATTTATGAGCCAAAGTTTCGATCGCTGTAGCAACCGTTGTCGCCCCAACTTGCCCGGTTAAACCATCACCTAACAAACCTTTTAAAGCAGCAGGTAGTTCGACACTTCGATCGGCTAAATATTCGCGTAAATGTCGGGCAATTTCTGGTTTACTTTTGAGTGCGGGGAGACAATCGATAAAGCGAAATAATTGCACCCGCAAGTTAGGATTTTCCATCGTCCAACCCAGGAGTTTGTCATCCCACCGCAGATGATCGCGCATTTGGGTCAGGAAGGAACGATTTTCTCTAGTTGCAGCTAATAATTCTGTGGCGATCCTCTGGGTTTCGGCTTCGTAACTGCGATCGGATTTGGATATCATCACAAGTATTGCACTCCTGATACTGCCAATAATTTGTCAATCCCAATACATCTAAATTATATCAATTTCACAGCCATCGAGATTGTTAATCGCACAAAAGATCGCTCGATCGAGATTTATTAATCTCATCAAGCGACGAAGTATTTAATGCTATACCCAACCGACAGTATCTAAATCGCAAATATGTCAAATTAGCTACAGAAAATCGATCGAGCTCGATCAATTTTTCGATCAAAAGCATCTAGCTTGCGCCGATCGACACTATTTCTGCGTAGTCACAGGTGCAACAGCAACGCCAATCGCAATCGAGTAGATCGATCGTGCTGAGTTATTTTGAGAGTACTTTAAATTCGATTTAAACTTAGGTTCACTTAGATTCATTTACACATGAAGATTCATTTACGACCGTGATATGATGATATACTTGGGTCGTTTTGTGCTTGAGGTAAAGCCACTTCTATCTCAACAATCTATGATAATTTCTCCTACCCAGTCTTCGATCGTTTCTCACCGCTATCCCATCCTAGTGATTGGCGGTGCAGAAGATAAGATCAACGGTTGCGATATCTTAACCACCTTTTTTGAAAGTGCAGGTGGAAAAATGTCAGTAATCGGGATTTTACCCTGTGCTTCACAAGAGCCGATCGCTGTAGGCGAGCGCTACGAGCAAATTTTTCGCAGAATGGGTGCGCCGCAAGTGAAGATCCTAGATATCCGCAATCGCAATGAGTGCGATACCGAACGCTGGCTAAAGATTTTGGCTAATTGTACTGGAGTGTTTATCACTGGTGGCGATCAGTTACGTTTGTGCGACCTGATTGGTGATAGCCAGTTTATCACAGCGATTAAAAAGAGAATTCACTTGGGCGAACTCGCATTAGCCGGAACCAGTGCAGGAGCGGCGATCGTTGGCGAAAAGATGATTTCTGGCGGGAGCAGTGGCGAGTCACCCAATCGATTATTAGTCGATCTCACCGATGGTTTAGGTATTTTTCCCGAATTGCTTGTAGATCAACATTTTCACAACCGCAATCGGATGGCGCGACTGATGAGTGCGATCGCCGCTTATCCCGACAAATTAGGGATTGGCATCGATGAGAATACCTGTGCCGCATTTAGGGGCGATGGCACGTTTGAAGTCTTGGGAAATGGAACCATCACCATTATCGATCCGGGGCGGTTAACCTATACAAATTATCACCATGCCGTTGAAGCCGCATCACTCGGACTGCATAATCTCACCGTGCATGTGTTGAGTCGAGGCGATCGCTACAATTATCAACTGCGGAGTGTGCTGTCTCGATCTTGATAAATAATTCCGGCTGAAGCGACTATTTCGATCGCCAACCTCGAATAATATGTATCCATTAATACAGCATTAGAGGCTCGATTTGAAATTAAGTTAAGATTAACGCTTAATTAATCTAACCCCAGCGGCGAATCCAGCCAAAAATCGGTAGATTTCATCATCCTGCTCACACTCTATCTAATTGCTGCAATTAATTTTAGGTTGCCTTTGACTGAGATTTAAATCAGCTAAAATTCCTCCACTATTTATGAAGATTCTCCAAACTCAAACGCTTCGAGGCCCGAATTACTGGAGTATTTCTCGATCCAAACTGATTATCGTGCAGCTCGATTTAGAGGATTTAGCAGATCGGCCTTCCGATCTCATTCCTGGATTTTATGACGGTCTGGTGGAGACTTTGCCGAGCCTGGAAGAACATTTTTGTTCACCTGGATGCCGGGGCGGATTTCTCAGTCGGGTGCGGGAAGGTACGATGATGGGACATATCCTCGAACACGTAGCGTTAGAACTGCAAACCTTAGCTGGTATGTACGTGGGGTTTGGTCGTACCCGCGAGACGGCAACTCCGGGGGTTTATCAGGTGGTAATTGAGTATCAAAATGAGGAAGCAGGACGCTATGCAGCCAGAGCAGCTCTGCGTCTGTGCCAAAGTACGATCGATACGGGTAACTATCCTCAATCAGAACTCGACAAAGATATCGATGACTTAATCGAGCTGCGAAATAAAGCAGCGTTGGGAGCAAGTACTGAGGCTCTCATCAAAGAAGCCCAAACTCAGGGTATTCCTTGGATGGAGTTAGATACCTGCGATTTAATCCAATTGGGTTATGGCAAGCATCAACAGCGGGTACAGGCAGCTTTGACCTCCCATAGCAATGTGCTGGGGGTAGAGCTAGCTTGTAATAAAGAAAATACTAAAAAAATCTTAGCTCATCTGGGTGTACCTGTGCCCCTAGGCAAAACGATTTACGCGTTTAGAGAGTTAGCAGAAACGATCGAGTGTCTGGGTGGCTATCCGATCGCGATTAAGCCCTTAGATGGCAATCACGGTCGAGGGATTACGATCGATATTCAATCTTGGGAACGGGCAGAAATCGCTTACGATCGCGCCCGCGAGGTGTCTACTGGCGTGATTGTCGAGCATTTCTATCAGGGTCGCGATCACCGCATTTTAGTCGTAGATGGTCGCGTGGTGGCGGTAGCAGAACGGGTACCCGCCCATGTCGTGGGCAATGGTACAGAG
>JBJOOY010000133.1:0-2686 GCA_046051065.1 Cyanobacteriota bacterium | reverse complement strand
CGCTGTTGTGTCGTCGATGGCGAACGACAGGAAGATTTCGACAGGTTCGCTCTCGATCTGATCGCCGCTGCCAGTCGGGGCAAAAAATTTCTGTTCCGTAGTGGTGCTAGTATTTTAACCTCATTAGCGAATCTCGGCCCTCAGCCAACTCCAGCGACAGAGATGTCTAAATATGTCCGCGATGGTAAACCAGGCGCAATTATCATTGGTTCCCATGTCAAAAAAACCACCGAACAATTAACCCAACTCTTAAAAGCTGAAGGTATCGTCGGTGTCGAGATTGATGTCTCTCAATTAGTTGATGAAGATCCGCAGACTAGAGCGCAATTATTGACAACAACAATCGATCGAATTAATTCGATCCATCAAGCTGGAAATACGCCAGCCATCTATACCAGTCGTCAAGAACTTACCTTTGATAGCATCAAAATTCGTCTCAAATTTGGCGAAGCAGTATCCGCGCTATTAATGGACATTATCCGCGCTTTACCGGAAGATTTGGGCTTTTTGATTAGTAAGGGTGGCATTACTTCTAACGACACCCTCAGCCAAGGTTTAGCCCTACCGACAGCCAGGTTATTAGGTCAAATTCTACCTGGTTGTTCGGCGATCGTCACACCACCACATCACCCTCAATTCCCCAATCTGCCTGTGGTCTTATTTCCTGGTAATGTTGGTGACGAACATGCGCTAGCAACAGCTTATCTGCGACTAGTGGCGATCGAGAACCGCTAGATCAGGAGCGAGCTTGTTAATACTGCTCGACACTAGGAAACGTCTGCCCAGCATGAGCCGATTCACCACAAGTACGGGGAGTTGGAATAATTTTCCCTGGATTAGCTAGTTCCTTGGGATTAAATACTTGCCGCACCCACTGCATTGTCTCTAAATCTGTCTGATTAAACATCTCACTCATATAACAGCGTTTATCGGCACCAATGCCATGTTCGCCAGAAATACTCCCACCAACTTTGACGCAAAGTTTGAGGATTTCGCCGCCTAGCGCTTCTACCTGTTCGAGCGCACCGACTTGAGATTTATCGTACAAAATCAATGGGTGTAAATTACCATCCCCAGCATGAAATACATTAGCCACGAAATACCCATATTTTTTGCCCAGTGCGGCTATTTCGTGGAGGACATAAGATAACGTAGTCCGGGGAATTACTCCATCCTGCACGTAATAATCGGGACTAATTTTGCCCATCGCTGCAAAAGCGGCTTTTCGACCCTTCCACAGCCGCAACCGCTGTTCTGGCTCCAGTGCGATCGTGACGTTTCTCGCCCCATTCTGACGACAAATATCGGCGATCTGGGCTTGATTTGTCGCCACTTCGATCGCCGAACCATCGATTTCGATTAACAGAATGGCAGCCGCATCGCGGGGATAACATTGAGTCGCGACAACATCTTCGACAGCGTTGATACTAAAATTATCCATCATCTCGATTCCGGCGGGGATGATTCCTGCACTGATAATGCCTGAGACAGCACTACCTGCCGCTTCAACGCTCTCGAAATCTGCTAATAATACACAAATCGATGCAGGAGTTTTGAGAATTTTGAGGGTGATTTCGGTGGCAATCCCGAGCGTCCCTTCCGAGCCGACAAATAAGCCAGTTAAGTCATATCCTGGCATTTCGCTAACTTCCCCACCGACATCGACAATCTCGCCATTGGGTAGCACTAATTTCAAACCGAGCACATGATTGGTTGTCACGCCATATTTGAGACAGTGAACGCCGCCAGAGTTTTCGGCAATATTGCCGCCGATCGAACAGATAATCTGACTGGAAGGATCTGGAGCATAATAAAATCCCGCGCCACTGACAGCCTGAGTAACCCAGTTATTAATTACCCCCGGCTGGACGACCACTTGGTGATTGTCTAGATCTACTTTGAGGATCTGATTCATTAAGGTAGTCACGATTAGTACGCAATTTTCGACAGGTAACGCGCCACCAGATAAACCCGTACCCGCACCCCGTGCTATCCAAGCAATATTGTGCTCGTCGCAAATTTTTACTGCTGCTGCTACTTCGGCGGTTGTTTTAGGCAGAATAACTAGGGCAGGACGTTTACGATAGCTAGTCAAACCATCGCACTCATAAGTAATTAGTTCTTCCTTGCGCTGAATGACGCCTTTTTTACCGACTACTGCAATCAGTTGTGCAATAATTGGTTTCCAGTTGCGCTCGATCGCTTCGATCTCGATGTCTTGTACAAGCATAGGTATTTGAACGTACGGCATTTAAGGCTATCGGTACACTCACTTTAACAAAAATACTCATAATTTATAATTCATGAATTCTTAACCTATCCATTACCTGGAATTTACCTTGACCGAGTAGATTGAGTATAGATTTTGGAGCTTGGATTATGATATCGATCGTTCAAAGTACAGATCTGAATAACTCTCAACCACAGGATCGGTCTTCAATCCTCGATCGACGATTGTACTTTCATGCCAAAGGTGATGATATTCCATTGTTTCCAGAAGGCGTGTGGCAAGTTACTCAAGGATTGGTACAACTGAGTGCCAATTATGAAGACGGAGAGCAGGTACTATTTGGCTGGGCTAGTGCGGGAGCATGGTTTGGTACTCAAGTTTCTAATGTTCTAGATTATCAAGCGATCGCCTTATCGCCCGTATATCTGCGGTGGCTGCGATTGGATGAAATTGAAG
>JBJOOY010000132.1:0-4406 GCA_046051065.1 Cyanobacteriota bacterium | reverse complement strand
CCTCACTAATCTCCCACAACTGACTGAGTGGTAAGGTGTTTCCTGCTAAGGCTTGTTTCCAGGACTCTCGAAAGCGATCGGCATTAAAGCCCAGGTCGTCATTATCCTGAAGTTCTTCGAGAATCAGAGCGGCGATCGAGTCTTGTTTGTTAATGGGAAGAGTTTTTAGTTGTGCGATCGCTTGTTCCAGTAACTCAGTCATACAAATCAATCTAGGTATAGTTAAGCTGGATTAAGATTGCTATTTCAATTATTGCCAGTCAGTCCAAAAAGTTTTGCTAAACCACCTAGGACAGCAATTAAAAGGCCGATAGAAACAGCACGGTTAGCAAATTCAATACTATCGATTCGTTTAACTGCATTAGCAACTTGTTCATCTAGGCGAGTAACGGTAACGTTGAGTTTATTAATATCATCACTCACGTCATCGACTTTATCACTAAGCTTATCAATTTTGGTATTGAGATCGCTGCCGAGTTTATCGATTTTAGAATCGAGCTTTTCTAATAGTTCTTTTAGGTCAAATTCAACGGTGGTGGACATAAATTATTTGATAAAGGATGTCAAGTTAGCAATCATCTTTCTGGTATCTACTTTCAATCGATCGATCTCTTCTCGATCTGCTTGAATGCGAAGATCGCTGAGTCCCATCTGGGCAAGGATAGTCTCGATCTCTTTCTCTTTTATTTCTTGCTTTTGAGTGTCTTTCTCTTGCGAAAGCTCTAGTTCGGGAGAAAAGGCGGCTTCCATAATGTCAATACCTCCGTTGTTCGATCTGCGATCGAGTCTCGATGCTACTATTATAAGCTATGTTCCAAGCTAGACAATGATTCTATCTCGATCGCTAGTATTTCAGAATTAGATCGAGTGCATCCCCTTGTAAACTCGATCGATAACTCAAATTCTCATTTAGGATCGAGATCGAATCTTGCTCACTAATAGGGCGAGTCTTCAGTTTGGCAATAGCTTCTTCCAGCAACTTAGTCATACAAATCAGTCTAGGTATATTTAATCTGGTCTATTTTTGGTTTAATCGAGCGATCTTCAACTCACAATTTCAAGTCCCCTCATCTAGGATGAATCTGTTTTGAATTCTTCTCAGCTTCGCTCCAGTCAATTTCTGCCACAACAGCAAACCACTCATTATTTTCCTCATCTATATCTATACGACACGAGTGTTTTTTCTTGCGAAGAGAGCAGATTCCCACTAGTGGAGTATCGGATGGATCGTGAAGTTTTTTCTCAATTTCTTTTAGAGGAGCGTTGACAATTTGAATGTTTCCACGGCAAGAAGTATCACAAATACAATTAGCCGTGAGATCATAAACTAGATAATTATCCCGCCCATCATCCTTGACAAATCTATATCTATCATTGTTGTAGATTAGACTATTACCTTCACATATCTTAGAATCCAAGTAAACATATTTATGGTATGGCTTCATTCTACAGAACCAATAAAAAAAGGTAGTCACTCCAATAAAAATTACTCCATAAGAGATAGCATTTGATGCTGTCAACATGAAAGCAATAATAAATCCAAAGAGCAACATGAATCCAATATTTCTGAGTCGATAACCATGAGCGGATTTATACCTCAATTCCTCTTTATTTATTATCTCAGTATTTGTAAAATCTTCTTCCAGTTTTCTAGAATAGCCAATTGGATTCTTCAAAAAGAAATTATTTTCTTGAGTATTGCCCTCGCCCTTTTGCATAATGTTGATTTGTTTGCCAATAGCAATCCTAGTATCAGCTTTTAATGCTTGAAATTTTTCTAGAAATTTAGCATTTTTCTCTGAGTCAGCAGCATCCAAGAACTCTGTGAAAATTGGTTCTGCTGGAATCTTTTCGATTAAATCTCGATCGAGATTTAAAATTTGTGGATCGCCTGATTCTAATGCTGTAGCTATTTCAGGAGAATGCAGGAAAATTTTAGCGATCGCTCGCCCCATCATATTCATGAGTGCCTCGCCCAATTTCTCGCCAGATTTCTCTAGGGCTTTTGTGAGTAGTATTGTGGCTATCACGGTTTCTGTTAGAGGTACCATACTTATTCATTAGAAGTGGGTAAGATGGTCGAGTTGAAATTGTTCAACCGATCGCTACATTTGCTCTTTTTGTCTGAATACGTTGTAATTTTTGCTGACGAATCACTTCATCACACTTAGCCACTAGCTCTTCAAGTTGGAGATCGACTTCTTCAAAGTCAAGACGGGCGCGGCGTAAATTCCCAAGCAATCGGCTGTCTACTGATGGATCTGGCATTTTTTGATCGTTCATCACAATTTCCATTCCTGTCTAATTTCTTCGATGCTGCGTTCTAGAGCCGGAATTCTGGCTTGAGTATTTTCAATTACTCGATCGACTAAATCTATGATATCAGGTGACACGGGAGGTTGGGTATTTGCAATCCTGATTTGAAAGGTGGAGAATCGGGAAAACCGATCTGTTGCTTGTTCTGCAATACTTTGGAGTTCATCCAAGTAACTTATGCTCCGCTCGGTTTCTCCAACCGACTTAAATAGAGATTGTTCTGATGTTTTAGCTACATCGATAATTTCTAATAGTTGACGTTGAAGCTCCCAAATAGTTTGAGTTGTTTGTGGGTTTAATTTCCCCGATCGTGTTCGATCGACTTTTGATACGAAATAAGAAAAAGGTAAAGTGAATTACTCCACTTTACCTCAAAGGTTGACGATCTTAGAATCTAAGCACTCACAGCCTGTTTAGCACTAGCCTCTGGTGTTTCCGCCTCCGAAGGTGGCACCAACTGCCAGAACTTCGGCAGATACTCCGCCCACCGACTCAAGATTTCTTGCGCCTTCTGACTCCCCGTTTTCGCACCATGCGCCGCAATGAGATCCTTCAATTGCTTCTCACCCGCTGCTGTTTCTACCCGTTGCCATTTGACGATTTCGGGATTGATTTTGGCGATGAATGTGTCATCTTCATCGAGGAAATAACCCAAACCGCCTGTCATCCCTGCGCCGACGTTGCGCCCGACTTGTCCGAGGACTACTACTACACCGCCTGTCATGTATTCGCAACAGTGATCGCCTGTACCTTCTACGACGGCTGTAGCGCGAGAATTTCGGACGGCAAAGCGTTCGCCAGCGCGTCCGTTGGCGTAGAGATAGCCGCCTGTGGCACCATAGAGGCAGGTATTGCCGATAATCACGTTGCGGCTGGTGTCGAAGGTGGTTCCGGTGTAGGGTTTGATAATAATTTCGCCACCGTTGATGCCTTTGCCCACGTAGTCGTTGCTTTCGCCTGTAAGGATCAGGCTAACTCCTTCGTGGTTGAATGCGCCAAAACTTTGTCCGGCTGAGCCCTCGAAGTTGAGGGTGAGTTGTCCTTCAAAGGCACTATCACCGTATTTGGTGGCGATCGCACCGGAAATACGCGCGCCGACGGATCGATCGGTATTAATAATTTTCCAGGTTTTATTCGCTACACCTTGGTTATTAATCGCATTTCGCACATCTACATCTACTAGAATCTCATCATCTAATACGGTTCCATTGCTATGGATATCACCGTGGGTGAGGAAGGATCGATCGATCTTCGTATCTGGCAACTGAGTTAAACAGTCGAGATTGATGCTCTGTACCTTGGTTAATTTCGCCTCTGGGCGCATGGTAAATAGATCTGCTCGTCCGATCAGGTCGTTGAGCGATCGATAGCCGAGACGGGCTAAGATGCTGCGGACTTCTTCTGCCATGAAGTAGAAGAAATTCACTACCTGTTCGGGGATGCCAGGGAAGCGGGCGCGCAAGTCTTCGCGCTGGGAAGCGACACCGACGGGACATTTATTGGTATGGCAGATGCGCGCCATAATACAGCCTTCGGCGATCATCGCGATCGAGCCGAAGCCATATTCTTCTGCTCCCATCAGGGCGGCGACAATAATATCCCATCCTGATTTTAATCCACCATCGACACGTAATAACACTCGATCGCGTAATTTATTATCCATCAATACACGGTGAACTTCCGTCAGGCCTAATTCCCACGGGCTGCCAGCGTGTTTGATTGAGGAGAGGGGCGATGCACCCGTACCGCCGTCATGTCCAGAGATTTGGATGATATCGGCGTTGGCTTTGGCGACACCTGCGGCGATCGTGCCGATACCGATTTCGGCGACGAGTTTGACTGATACTCGCGCTTTGGGGTTAATTTGGTGGAGATCGTGAATTAGTTGCTCTAAATCTTCGATCGAGTAAATGTCATGGTGCGGTGGGGGTGAAATCAGCATTACGCCTGGTTTCGATCGCCGCAACATGGCGATATATTGGCTGACTTTTGGCCCTGGTAATTGTCCGCCCTCGCCTGGTTTTGCACCTTGGGCGAGTTTGATTTCGATTTGTTTGGCACTCATCAGGTATTCAGGTGTCACGCCAAAT
>JBJOOY010000131.1:0-3840 GCA_046051065.1 Cyanobacteriota bacterium | reverse complement strand
GTATCCGTGCGCCCAGATCCAAATTGAGGAAAGATGGAATAAAGTCAGTACTAATTTGACCGAGATTGGTAAAGAAAGCACGCCGTGTCCCTGCATTATAGTTAGTTAAGAGATTCACTTCCCAACCTTTATTGGCATAACCAACCCCCAACTGAGCGACAGAATACGGCACAAAAGACAATTGTAAGCCGCGTTCTACACCTGTCTGGATTTTGGCATCAGTGTAAGTGTAGTTGGCAAAAGCAGACCATTGGGGCGTTAATTGTTGTTTGAAGCCGATTTCTAAGCCATTGGTACTCACTTGTCCGATATTCGCCCATTGAGTGATAGTGGGGCTAATGGCTTGAGTAGCCAAGCGATCGTTTAAATTACTCCCAAAGTAAGTAATCGTACCTGTTGATGTCGGACTCAAAGCCAGATCGAATCCAGCCGTCCAAGTTGCCCCTGTTTCTGGTTTGAGATTGGGGTTGGGGAACCAGCCGTGGACAGTATCAAATAGATATAATTGGTCGAGTCCGGGATTGCGTTGTGCACCAGCTACAGATGCACGGAGAGCCAGATTGGAGGTAATTTCCCAACGGGAGCCGAGACTGGGGTTGAGATAGTTACCAAACTGGGAGTTAAAATTTTGACGGAATCCTAAATCAATAGCAACTCGATCGGTTATTTTCCAAGTATCGACGGCGAATAGAGCGGTATTAACGACATTGCGATTTTCAACATCGTTAAAGGCAATCCGAGCGGGAACGGTACTAATCGATGAGCCATTGAGTTGACGATTTTGGATTTCGCCACCCCAACGGAGAGTATTACTCGCAGATGTTTTCCAGTTATGATCTACTCTGCCAGTTACGGCTTGAGTGTCGAGGGTTCCCGTGCGGCTATTCGTACCGCTAGGGCCAAAGCTATTAAAATAATCTTGGTTATAACTGATAGTGGTATTGAGAATCGAACTTTGGTCGCTACTGAGCTGCGTTGGCGTAGCCTCTCCCATGGAGAATCGCCAATTCAATCCTAAATTTAGAGCGTCGTGGTTGAGTCGATCCTGTTGGAAGGGGAACCCAAAGTAAACCAAACCCCGCCGACTAGTAATTTTAGTTGCATCGAAATCAAGGTGATTGCGATCGTTAAGTTCAGCAGAAATATTACCAGAATAGCTAGTGGTATCGGTATCGGCGTTGGTAAGTTTACCCGTGACTGGATCGCGATTGGCTTCACCGACAGGAACGCTATAGTTATTATCGATCCGATATTTTTCAACCCCAATTCGATAGTTTACTTGACGATCGCCACCAAGATAACTAGCCCGATAATCCTGACGACCATAGGAGCCGAGTTCTGCCGACACATTGGTTTCGGGCTTCCCTTTATAAGCCTTCGTAATAATATTTACCACACCCCCAAAAGCTTCGGAACCATAGATAATATTACTCGCACCGCTAGAAAGTTCGATCCGATCGATCGCATCTACTGGAATACTATTGAGATCTGTTGCTCCATGATAGGTATTGATATTAGTCCCGATCGGACGACCATTTAACAAGATAATAAATTGATTTGTCGAGGCTCCGCGATAATAAGTTCCGGTGTGAATATCTGCTCCATAGCCGACATCATTAATTGCAAAGCCAGGTAAATTTTTGAGGGCATCAGCGACATTTTTTGCTCCCTGACGATCGATTTGTTGGCGATCGATCGTGTAAATTGGAGCCGATTTTGGTAAGTCTAATTTTCGTTCTCCAGTGACATCGACAGTTAGTTCTGGTTCTATTGTCGGGACGGGTGTAGCAGTTTGAGCCGAAGGTGTTTGGGGGGGTGGTGGGGCTGGCGGTGTAGATATCTGAGTATATTGTGGCTGAGGCTTTACTGGAGTTGTTTTGGCAGTTGGTTGATATTCCTGTTTAGCTTTGAATTTGGGACGTTTCTTTTTCCTAGTGGCAATTAATAGATTGCCACTAGGTTGAGAAATGCTGGTGTTTGGAATGGTAGTTGTAGCTGAGATTAAGTCTGCTGCTTGAGCGATTGTAATGAGATAAAAAGTCGCAAATAATCCACTTACAGTAATAATTAGCCAGTTCAATTTATTGTTTAAAATGTTCATTTTTAAATTAATTTTTTATATTTTTATGAGTATAAAATTGCAGACTTACAGTTATAAAGCTACATAATTTACATGTTGTAAGATTCACATGATCAAAAAAATTAGATCTTAGAATAATCAGTGAGACATGTGCTGATGAGGAGTCATCGGCGTTCCAGATTGCTCTTGCTCGATCTGGGAAGAATTGAGTTGAATTAAACTCATATTCACCCGACCAAAACTGACTAACCCCATCGTAATCAGTCCAGTACTGAGCAGTCCCATTGAGACTAATCCAATCGAGATCGCCCCCATCGGCACTAATCCGAATCTCATTCTGAGAGGCTACGCCAACGAAATTAATCCATGAGGAATCACACCAATTGAAATCAATCCGTGAGGTGAAATTCCAATCGAAAATATCCCATCATGAGGCGCAATTCCAATCGATAAAAGCTTGAGTTTTTTCTGTCGATTTTCCAGAGGAGACGCTGCGCGATCGCGATTGCTAGTCATTTGATTTGAGACTAAATAGTTCGGTTGAATCATACATAGCGCATTCACTCAGTGCAGGTCAAATGACATAACGTAAAACACTCCGATCGAACTCTTGCGGTAATCTAGAAGAAAGATCGCACTAAAATTCCATGGTTCCGCTGCCAAATCACCCTCCTAAACAACTCTCGCTCGGTTCCCTCGAACGTGAAATTATCGAAATTGTCTGGGAATTAGGTACAGTCACCGTCAAAGATGTTCACAATCGAATTTTGGCCGATCCGGATCGCGAATTGGCTTATGCTTCTGTCTCAACTATTCTGAATCGACTGACCAAGAAGGGATGGCTCACCTGCGATAAACAGGAGCGCAGCTATCTTTGGCAAGCAAAGATTTCAGCAACTGAAGCCCAAGCTCTCACTGCTTACGCACATTTAAACCAATTTTTGGCAGTGGGCAATCCTGATGTCGTTGCCGCTTTTGCTGACAATCTCGATCGCGCTAGCATGGCCCAACTTGAAGCGATCGCCCAAAAACTGCAAGCCATTCGCCAAGCCAAGGAGGAACAGTAATGCACTCGATCGTGTTATTCGGTATTTTAGGTTTAACTTGGGGTTTGCGTTATGTCTGGAGTCGAATGATCCTAGATAGTTGGCGTGCTCGATGGTATTACACGATCGGACTGTTTCTATTTCCAACCCTACTCTTATTTACTACGGCAGTCTCCATCATTTGGATGGGGCCACATGGACGCATGGTGTGGATGGGTAACGACTGGTTGAGTTATTGTCTGGCAATCTGCTTTTTAGGTCTGATGGGATTGTCTTTGCTCAAACAGAGCTGGGGAGCTTGGCAACTGCTGCACCGAGTCCGTACTTATCCGATCGCCGATTTGGATGGGACTCCCATTCGGCTCTTAGATTTAGCTACTCCCTATCTCGCTCAAATTGGCTTTTGGCAGCCTGAATTAGTAATCAGTCAAGGATTGATGTTGGCATTAGATGCGGAGCATCGAGCGGCAGCAATCGCCCACGAACGGGCACATTATTACTATCGCGATACCTTCTATTTTTTTTGGTTGGGCTGGGTGCGTCAAGTTACTGCTTGGCTGCCACAAACTGAAGTGATGTGGCAAGAATTACTGGTATTAAGAGAAATCCGCGCCGATCGCTGGGCATCCACACAGACAGATCCTTTATTAGTGGCTGAAGCCCTACTGTCGATCGCCCAATATACCCCTGTCTTCCCCGAATATTTATGTGCTG
>JBJOOY010000130.1:0-5536 GCA_046051065.1 Cyanobacteriota bacterium | reverse complement strand
AAGATGCCAGTTATGTCAAAGCCAGAGGAGTAATTGAGGGTGGGGAGACATTCGATGCAGCCTTTTTTGGAATTACACCGCGCGAAGCTGAAGTAATGGATCCCCAAGCGCGAGTATTTTTGGAGTTGGTGTATGAAGCTCTAGAAAATGCTGGATATGTGGCAGATACATTTGATGGGTTAATCGGTTTGTATGCTGGTTGCGGTCAAAATACTTATTTTGCTAACCATATTTGCGGTCGATCGGAGATTGTCAATCGTCTCGGTGAGTTTCAAACCATGCTCGCTAATGAGAAAGATTTCTTGACGACTCGGGCTGCCTATAAGCTCGATCTTAAAGGCCCGAGTGTGACTATTAGTACGGCTTGTTCTACTTCCCTAGTGGCAGTGAGTGAGGCATTTGAATCCCTAAATAACTATCATTGCGATCTGGCGATCGCGGGGGGTATTTCGATCACTACACCCCAAAATAGCGGTTATGTATCGCAAGAGGGGGGCATGTTATCTGGGGATGGGCATTGTCGTTCGTTTGATGTGAACGGACAGGGGACGATGTTTAATAACGGTGCAGGATTGGTCGTACTGAGGCGGTTAGATGATGCGCTAGCAGCTAGCGATCGAATTTATGCAGTCATTAAAGGTGTGGGTGTCAATAACGATGGTGCGGATAAAGTCAGTTTTACGGCTCCCAGTGTCGATGGCCAAGCCCAGGCGATCTCGATGGCTCAAGCCTATGCTGATTTTCATCCAGAGACGATCTCCTATATCGAAGCCCACGGTACGGCTACCCCATTAGGCGACCCGATCGAAATTGAGGCGCTCACCCAAGCATTTCGGCTGCGAACGAATGCCAACCAATTTTGCGCGATCGGGTCGATTAAAAGCAATTTTGGGCACACAGTAGCGGCGGCAGGGGTCGCTGGACTGATTAAAACGGCCCTATCGTTATATCACCAGCAGATTCCAGCTAGTCTGAATTTTACAACGCCCAACCCCAATCTCGATCTGGAAAATAGCCCATTTTATGTCAATACCCAACTGACACCGTGGCCAGAGGGCGAAACGCCCAGACGAGCGGGAGTGAGTTCGTTTGGTGTCGGCGGTACGAATGCCCATGTGGTGTTAGAAGAAGCTCCGCTAGCCCAACCCACTGCTAGTTATCGTCCCCAGCAGTTGTTATTATTATCAGCTAAAACTAGTACAGCTTTAGACGCGGCTAGCCAGAATTTAGCTCGATACCTGGAAACTCATCCCGACATTAATCTGGCAGATGTAGCCTATACACTCGATCGTGGCCGTAAAGCGTTTAGTTACCGTCGTTGTATTGTCGGTAGCAATCCCGTCGATATTGCGCTGGCACTACAAACTGGAGATGCGCGCCGGGTGCTGACCAGGCATCATAATGAAGTGCAGCAGCCCAATGTGGTGTTTATGTTTCCCGGGCAAGGTTCGCAATATGTGAATATGGGCGGAACCTTCTATCGCGATGAACCTGTGTTCCGCGATGTAGTCGATCGATGTGCAGAGATTCTCACGCCTGTATTGGGTAGAGATATTCGGGACGTGATGTATCCAGCCGATGGGGATCAGGATACCGCCGAAGTTTCGCTCAAACAAACCTTGTATACTCAGCCAGCATTGTTTGTGACTGAATACGCCCTCGCTCAACTGTGGATCGCCTGGGGCATCATTCCCCAAGCCACGATCGGGCATAGTATTGGCGAATTTGTCTCAGCTTGTTTAGCGGGAGTCTTTAGTCTGGCTGACGCGCTGCGATTGGTAGCTACTCGCGGGCGGTTGATGTGGGACTTACCAGGCGGTGCAATGCTCTCAGTGCGGCTGGCAGCCGCTGAGGTTGCCCCCAGATTGACAGCAGATCTGGCAATTGCGGCGATTAATGGCCCTAGTTTGTGTGTAGTATCAGGGCCGATCGGATCGATCGAGCACCTCGAACGACAACTGGCAGCTGAGGAGATTGCCTGTCGTCAGTTACAGACATCCCACGCCTTCCACTCACCGATGATGGATCCGATCGTCGCACCATTTGCGGAAATTGTAGCACAGGTCGAATTGTCACCCCCGCAAATGCCATTTATCTCGACGGTAAGTGGCACATGGATTACCGACGAACAGGCAACAGATCCAAACTATTGGGCAAGTCATTTACGTCAAACCGTCAGATTTGCAGCAGGGATTCAAACCTTATGGCAGCAGGCGTGGGTGTTACTAGAAGTTGGCCCCAGGCAGACAGCAGCTACATTAGCCCGTCAGCAGGCGCAAGATCTCAATCGACAGATCGCCATTTCTTCTCTAAGCGATCGTGCAGACGACGGCGCAGAGTGGACGGCGCTACTCCAGGCGATCGGTCAGTTATGGCTGGCGGGTAAATCGATCCTCCCGGCACTAGACAACGACAACTCTACTCAATCCGCTCCTCAAGCAGTCCGCCACCGGATACCGCTCCCGACCTATCCATTCGAGCGCCAACGCTTTTGGATCGATCCGCTCCCCCATCCCCATCGACAGCGCTCCAGCCACCTGGTCGCACAGACAGCAGCGCTAACACATTCATTACCACAGACAGAACCTGCCATGTCAGATCGCGATCTAGCATTAATCCCCCTCCTCAAAGCAGTTATTGAAGAAACATCAGGATTAGAAATGACTGGTGTTAATGCTGCGACCACATTTTTAGAAATGGGATTGGATTCTTTATCCCTCACCCAAGTCGGTCTAGCGCTGAAGAAGAAATTTAAAGTTAAAGTGACGTTGCGACAGCTATTAGAGGTTTATCCTAATTTTGGGACGCTCGCTGAATTCATGACCCAAACGGTCGCGCCAGAGCTATTACCAGTCGCTGTCACACCAGCTGTTGTCCATCCTCCAGCTGTTAATGCTCCAATTATTGCACCAGTGGTATCTGTAAGCGCACCAGCAGTCGATCGAAATGGCTCTAGACCTCCAGTATCGCTCCCATCGATCGCCACTAGTGGCTTGGAAAGTGTCTTTAACCAACAGTTGCAAATTATGGCGCAACAATTGGCGCTGTTGGGCAATCATAGTCCTGACTCATCGACCGCCAATATCCAACCCCCAACGCTGCCCGCTATCGCGGAGAATTCACCGCCGCCAGTAGCAGAAAGTGAGCCAGGGGGAGAGCAGATATCTCTAGATCCTGGATTATTGCAGAGTCGAATTAAATTACTGGATGTCGATAAAAGTCAGACCAAAACGCTCACATCAGCACAACACCAATGTCTAGATAAAATTATTCAAACCTACACCCAAAAAACCCTAAAATCAAAAGAATTCGCCCAATCCCATCGAGCTCATCTGGCAGATCCCCGAACGGCTGCGGGTTTTAATCCAGTGATGAAAGAGATGGTTTATCCGATCGTGATCGCTCGATCGAGTGGTGCTAAACTTTGGGATCTCGATGACAATGAATATGTCGATTTGAGTAATGGGTTTGGGCTGAATTTATTCGGTTGGTCACCACCTTTTATTAATGATGCGATCGCCGCTCAACTGAAATTGGGGATGGAAATTGGCCCCCAAACTCCGTTAGTGGGTGAAGTCGCCCAACTAATGTGCGAGCTGACTAATTTCGATCGAGCGGCTTTTTGTAATACCGGATCGGAAGCAGTAATGGCAGCATTGCGGATGGCCCGGACGATTACTGGGCGTAATTTAATTGTCATCTTCGCTGGTGCCTATCATGGCATGCACGACGAAGTGATTGTGCGGGGGAGCAAAAAATTACGATCGATTCCCGCTGCTCCCGGTATTCCCCCTGAAATGGTCGAAAATCTGCTCGTCATCGACTATGACGCACCCAATATTCTCGAAATCCTCAATAGTCGGGCTGACGAATTAGCTGGGGTAATGGTGGAATCCGTCCAGAGTCGTCGTCCTGAATTTCAACCCCAGCAACTACTCCAACAACTGCGCGAGTTCACTACCCGGGTAGAGATTCCGCTGATTTTTGATGAAGTTGTGACAGGATTTAGAATTCATCCTGGGGGTGCCCAAGCTCATTTTGGCATCAAGGCGGACATCGCTACCTACGGCAAGATCGTCGGTGGTGGGTTGCCGATTGGCGTGGTGGCTGGCACCTCGCAGTATCTGGATGCCCTCGATGGCGGCTGGTGGCAATTTGGGGATGATTCGATTCCTGAAGTTGGCGTGACTTATTTTGCTGGCACCTTTGTCCGTCACCCACTGGCAATGGCGGCGGCGAAGGCAGTGCTGACACATTTAAAACAGAGTGGCCCCAGCTTACAGCAAAATCTCAATGCTAAAACCGATCGATTTGTAGCCGAACTAGTCGAGTATTTGCACCAAATGCAAGCACCAGTAACAGTGCATAATTTTGGCTCGTTATTTATGGTCAAATATACGCCAGATTTCGCTTATGGCGATCTCCTATTTTACCTGTTGCGATCGAACGGAGTGCATATTTGGGATGGTCGTCCTTGCTTCTTAACTACAGCACATACAGATGCCGATTTAGCGCTAGTGATAAGCGCTTTTAAAGCAACGATTACCGAATTGCAAGCTGGTGGTTTTTTAACTACACCATCGATCGCGATTACACATTCTCAACCCTCCGCATCGTCAGTACCAAATAGCAATGGTAAAATCCACAACCCTCCACCTCAAGCCAATGCTAAATTGGGGCGAGATCCTCAAGGTAATCCGGCTTGGTATGTCCCCGATCCCAAACGACCAGGTAAATACTTACAAATTGCTGGTAGTTTTGCTCAGTAAATAAGTAAAAAATAGCCCATCGAATTTCAATGTACTAGCTTAGCTCTGAGTTGATACAGTGCTAAGTTCGATCGAAATTAACCTCCTTTAAATAATGACAGTTAAGTTTTTAGGACGGGGCTTTAAACCCCTGATATCTGGTAAATATTACTCATGAATCAGCAGATAGCTTCATTAACATCACTGCGGGGTATTGCAGCACTGGTAGTTGTCATGCATCATTTTTGTTATTATCTACTACCTGAAACGGGAAAGATTTTATCATCTTATAGCCATTTCTTTCAAAATGGTTATTTATGGGTTGATTTCTTCTTTATTTTGAGTGGGTTTATCATGACCCATGTGTATGGCAAGTATTTTTCGACAGCAGTGAGTACTGGCAATTATCGATCGTATTTAACTTCAAGATTTGCCAGAATTTATCCATTACACTTATTTGTAATTGTCATGTTTTTTGGACTAGAAGTTGCCAAATTATATTTATTCAATCTGCCTGCTTTTACTGGTAAATTTAATTTAACTGCTTTATTTGCTAGTGTTTCCTTATTGCAAGCTTTTGATCTCAATTGTCCGCCATTATTTTGGTGCGATACTTATTGGAATGAACCTGCTTGGTCGATTAGTATCGAGTTTGTTATCTATTGCTTCTTTCCCTGCTTATTGCTGTTGCGATCGAAACTCGAACGCCAATTTAATTTAATTATCTATATCTGTATACTGATGCTAATTTTATTATTAATTCAATTCACACGGGGGAATTTGGATGC
>JBJOOY010000129.1:0-3348 GCA_046051065.1 Cyanobacteriota bacterium | reverse complement strand
ACCCAGCTAAAGCTTAAACTTTACCCATTTGAGCAGCAACTTCATCAGCGAAGTTAGATTCTTGCTTTTCAATTCCTTCACCTAGGATAAAGCGAGTGAAACGCCGAACCGTCACAGCCTCACCTAATTGCTTCGTGGTTTGACCGATTAACTCAGTTACTGTGATATTCTGATCTTTGATGTAGGGTTGATCTACCAAAGTCATTTCCTTGAGCCGTTTATCAATCCGTCCTTGGACGATTTTTTCTTTGATATTATCGGGCTTGTTGGCGATATCATCGCGTCCCATTTCGATTTCTTTTTCCTTAGTGGCAATTTCGCCTGGAATCTCATCGACGTTGATGTACTCAACATTGGGACAAGCCGCGACTTGCATCGCTAAGTTACGCGCCAATGCTTTAAAATCGTCGTTATCAGCCACCTTGGCTGAAGCACAACCGAGTTCGATTAAAACACCAACTCGTCCACCCGTGTGGATATAACAATCGACAGCACCTTCTGTACCCGTCGCAACTGTGTAGTTAGCCAACCGACGGACGTTGAGATTTTCGCCGATTTTAGCGATCGATCTGACGATTGCTTCGGATACTTTAATGCTACTATCGGCCACATAAGGCTGAGCTAATAGTGTATCGACTGTATCAGCAGTAATCGCTTGATGTGCCAAACTTTGTACTAATTCTTTGAAAGCATCGTTACGCGCGACAAAGTCGGTTTGACAATTTACTTCAATCAGTACGCCAGTTTTACTGTCAGCTTGAATAAAATTATCTACCAAGCCTTCAGCAGTCACACGATCGCTTTTTTTACCCGCCGCGACCATCCCTTTCTGACGCAGCCATTCTGACGCTTTGGTCAAATCGCCTTCAGTTTCGCCTAAAGCTTTTTTACAGTCCATCATCCCTGCACCCGTTTGGCGGCGCAGTTCTTGAACCATCTTTGCAGTTATTTCAGCCATGTTCCTTTATCTATTTTCGAGATGGTTAAAGGTTTGTGGGTAAAGGGTAAGGGGTAAAGGGTAAGTGATATCCCCTCATCCCTATCCCCTATCCCCTCATCCCTATCCCCTAATTTTAGCCTTCGCCGCCTTCTTCAACAGCAGCAGCTTCGACAAATTCGCCGTCTTCATCGAATTCGCCTTCATAATCGTCAACGAATTCTTCCTCGCTATCTAGTTGACCGTGACGACCTTCGTAAATCGCATCGGCGAGTTTACCGAGGATTAATTTGACGGAACGAATTGCATCGTCATTCGCTGGGATAGCTACGTCAACTAAATCTGGGTCACAGTTCGTGTCGAGTAACGATACGATCGGAATATTCAGCTTCTTGCATTCGAGCATCGCATTATATTCACGGCGTTGATCCACAACAATTACGATGTCGGGCACCTTACGCATATTTTTGATCCCACCCAGATATTTCTGGAGTTTCGCCATTTCCCGTCGCAATACGGAAGCTTCTTTCTTGGGTAATAAATCTAGCGCACCGCTATTTTCACGCCGTTCGAGATCTTTTAACCGTTCGACCCGACTTTTAATCGTCGTCCAGTTGGTGAGCATTCCGCCCAACCACCGTTGGTTAATGTAGGATGCACCACAACGGCTCGCTTCTTGTGCGATAATTCCGGCAGCTTGACGTTTAGTACCGACGAACAGGAACCGTTTACCCTGTTCGGCGGCTGTCCGCATGTATACATAAGCTTCTTCCATCAATTGGGCGGTTTGCACCAAGTCGATGATGTGTACGCCGTTACGTGCAGTGAAGATAAATGGAGCCATTTTGGGGTTCCAACGTCTGGTTTGGTGTCCAAAGTGAACGCCAGACTCCATCATTTGCGCCAAAGATACTACTGGCATGAGATTTTTTACTCCTAATCGGGTTTATCCTCCATCCAGGCTGTATTTCTAGAACTAGAAACACCCGAATCCCTGAATGTGCGAATTTTTAGACAACCTTTTAATTTTAGCAAAGTTTTGGTGAACAGTGAATCGATCGACTGTAAATATTTTTGTCTACTGTGGCAGAGATTCGAGGGCAGTGTGCAGATTTCCATCTTAACTTTCATGATTTTTTGTATTGACAATGGGGTCAGTTATTGCGATTACCTTCTGCTAAGGCAGACGCTAAAGCGAACGGTAGGCGATGCCAACGAGTGAATGAATAGCGATCGCAAAAACAAGCTAAAATCATTGCTCTGCCAAGATTTACGCTTGGGCATTGCCAACCCTATATTTTGGGATTAGTTGCAAGTAGGAACAGATTTATCATGGAAAAAGGGCGATTAGAAGCATTTAGTGATGGAGTAATTGCCATTATCATCACGATTATGGTGTTGGAACTAAAAGTACCTCACGGTGATGACTGGGCAGCACTACGTCCACTCTTGCCAGTATTTTTGAGTTACTTACTTAGCTTTATTAATTTGGGAATCTATTGGAATAATCACCACCATTTGTTTCAGGCAGTACAATATGTCAATGGTCGGATATTGTGGGCGAATATACATCTACTCTTTTGGCTGTCACTAGTTCCCTTTGTTACTGCTTGGATGGGTGAGAATCACTTTGCAACTTTGCCAGTAGCTCTATTTGGTGTGGTGCTGCTACTTGCTGCAATCGCTTACACTATTCTCTGTTTGACGCTGATTGCTCATCATGGCAAAGATTCTACGCTAGCGATCGCCCTCGGACGAGATATCAAAGGTAAAGCATCGATGGTAATCTATGCAATCGCAATTCCAATCGCTTTTGTGAATTCAATTTTTGCCTTTCTGTTGTACATTTTGGTCGCTGTGATGTGGTTTATTCCCGATCGTCGGATTGAAAAAGCTCTCAAATCTTAAATAAATTGCAAACTCGATCTAAAAATGTCTATATTTTAGATATGCGAGGTGAGATCGATCGCGTGGCTAAAATCAATCTACCAATAGCAGAGGTGATGATATGGTTTCTACTAACACTCATACTATCCACGACCGAAATCTGCGCGGACACAGTAAGATTGGCTGGCTCGATAGCTGGCACACATTTTCATTTAGCGGTTTTCAAGATCCCAACCGGATGGGCTTTCGATCGCTCCGAGTAATTAATGATGACAAAGTGATTCCAGGTGCAGGGTTTGGCACTCATGGACACCGTGACATGGAAATTCTCACCTATGTATTAGATGGAGAATTAGCACACAAAGATAGCCTGGGCACTGGCTCAGCGATCCAACCTGGGGATGTGCAGATCATGAGTGCAGGGACGGGAATTCAACATAGTGAGTTTAATAATTCTGCCATCGACCCTGTGCATTTTCTCCAGATTTGGATATTACCCGATCGGCAAAATATCGCCCCACGCT
>JBJOOY010000128.1:0-5331 GCA_046051065.1 Cyanobacteriota bacterium | reverse complement strand
GATGGTTTCAATCATCTACTTCATTTGAGACTTAATTGGGTTAATCATCGTTTTGATTCCTTATTTCCTCATGTCTCTATTCAACAACTTGACCCCTCCCACAACCGCTAGATGCGCCCTTGTAAAAGTAGCTGATTATCTAGATCTTCATCTCGATCTCGAATCCTATAGTAATCTACATTGAAAGGATCGGATGGATCGGGATAACGCTTGTCTATCTTTGGAAAACGGATTAACTCTTCTAATAGCTTCTGACTGGGAATTTGTACCATCCAGCCACCATCGATTGTGTGCTCAAGCCTTTCATATCCACCAATAATCGATATTTCTGTTTCGTTGTGGTTCATAATATTAATCAACAAAATGAATTTTTGACCCAGAGTTAACGAATAATTAACTCTGGGTATTTTGCTACTCAAATGATATAAACACGCTCCCTTTTTGGATCGCCTCAGCGTAATGTTTGTGCATAGTCTGAGGGTCGTGACCCGCCGCAGCCGCGACATCGATATAGTTCGCACCAGCCGCTAAAGCATGAGAGATAGCTGTCTTCCTAGTGGTGTATGGTCTGCGAATTTTCACTTCAGCATCAGCTAGTACCGTCTTCCAAGCCCTACGATTAAACATCCGATCGCAGATGGGTAGTCCGGTAGGGGAGGTGAAAACCAACTCATCATCATATTGGGGTTTGAGTACTTCTTTTCTGGCTTTGAGCACCGAAGCGATCGCATCTGGCATGACTACGGTTCTCGCCCTTTTGGTTTTGGTACTGCCAGTAGTCCCCCGCGAGTAACTTTCCCCAATCCAGATCGATCGAAAGTCAGCCGATATGTGCTTCCACTTCAGGGCTGAAGCTTCACCGCCCCTGGTGCCCATCCCCAATCTGAACGCGACAAAATCGGCATAGTGGGAGTAGTAGCGGTTATTCCTGAAACCCTCAATAATCTTCTTTGCTTCATCCCTAGTGAATGCTGCTACAGGTTGAACTGGAAGCGATTTAAACCGCGTCGCAATCCCCACCCACGGGTTCTCATCTGCTAGCTGATACCGTCCCTTTCCCCACTCCCACGCCGATTTGAGCAACATGATTCGGGCTTTGGCAGTGCCAGGGGTGAGCGTGTCCCCACAGACATCCGCAAAGCTTATCGCCCGTCGCCGATCGACAGCCGAAGCCCGAATGTTCAGGTATTTCTCTAACATCCGCTTCAATGGCTCGTAGCGCGACTTAATCGAGGATTTGGCTAATCCTTCATTCTTGAGTTGGTGCTGGGTGAAGCGATCGAATAACTCGACTGTGGTAATCTCGCTGGCATTCTTGCCGATGGTCAGAGGTCGATATTTCAGTAGGGTGGCATCGTAGTAACCGTGTTTAGCATCGTTCTCGATCCGATCCTTAATTATGGCTGCGAATGCTCTCCCAGTAGTCGAGTCATCCACCCCTAAAGCTAGGGGTCTTCGTTTCCCCGTCTCTGGACAAGTCCAGCGCAACCGTAATTTGTTCTGATGCTTTTCGATCGTAACTTTCATAGGGGTAAAAATAGGGGTAAAAGTGTCATGTCTAAACACCCTTAACCGCCCTTTCATTGTCAATAAGACAAACGAAAAAGGCTCTAGCAAAGCCTGAAGACCTTGCCGAAACCCTTTTCTAGTGCTGTTTTTTCCTTAATCGGAACGAGAGGATTTGAACCTCCGACCCCTACTACCCCAAAGTAGTGCGCTACCAAGCTGCGCTACGTCCCGATACAGCTTATAATCGTAGCAAATCTCGACAGTTTAAGCAACCCTAAATTAAATCAAATCAGCTTAACACCAAATTATCGCGATGGATGACGGTATCTTCACCAACGTAACCGAGTAGATCGACAATATCACTCGATCGATGTCCGTGGATCCGATCGAGTTCGCTACTACTATAGTTAACAATTCCTCTGCCAATCTCTAGCCCTAGATCGTCACACAATTGAACTGCATCATTAGCATCAAAATCCCCTTCAATCCTCACAATCCCGGCTGGTAATAAAGATTTTCCATCAGAGATAATCGCACGTACAGCACCAGGATCGAGATAAACTTTGCCCACTGTAACTAATCCATGCGCAATCCAGCGTTTTCTGGCACTGTCGGCACGTAATTGCGGTGTAAATTGAGTTCCTAGTGGTTCACCTTTAAGTATGCGTTCGATATTTTGGGGAAATTGCCCGTGTGTAATTACTGTCCGGACTCCTGCACTAGTTGCAATCTGAGCAGCAGCTATTTTTGTCACCATGCCGCCCGTTCCCCATTGAGAACCCTGTCCGCTAGTTTGGATATTGAGGGCTGCTAAATCCTCTAATCGATCGATCTGAACGATCGGTTGCGCGTTAGGAAATTTGCGCGGATCGGCAGAGTACAATCGATCGACATCTGTCAGCAAAAATAACCAATCAGCATCGATTAAACTGGCTACCCGCGCCGAGAGAGTATCATTGTCCCCAAATTTTAGCTCGTCTACAGCAACCGTGTCATTTTCATTGACGATCGGCATGACACCCAGGCGGAATAGCTCGTGAAAAGTATTATAAGCATTGATATAACTACTCCGTCTATCGAGATCGCCTCGTGTTAATAAGATCTGTGCGACTGGTTGGTGGTGTTCGCGAAACAGATCGTCATAAACTCGCATCAAAATGCCCTGACCGACGGCAGCGGCTGCCTGCTTAAGTGCGATCGTTTTAGGCCGCTCGATCGTCCCCAATCGGGCTGCACCAACTCCAACTGCGCCTGAAGATACTAAGACAATTTGATAACCTTGGGCGCGTAAATCGACAATCTTTTCAACTAATGCAGCGATCGCGGCTAAAGCTAATCTGCCATCTTCACGGGTCAGACTCGATGTACCGACTTTAATGACTAGGGTCTGAGACATGATGGGGATCGAGACATAATAGCTAGGGATCGATTTTTTCAGCGATGGCGTCGAAATATTAAAGTATTAGCAAACTAATTAACTCTAAAACTTTTCAGAGCATCAGGTACCTATTTATTGCACCCAATGCTCTGAAAAGTTACATATTTTATATTATGTTTAGAGCCTTTATATAAGCTGGCTCCATTTGATATAAAAACATCATGACAGAAATTTTTGAGGATCTTCATTTTCTTAATTATTTATTTATATTTAGGATTGTTGAGGGTTTGTTATGTAATATTAACTTTTATCTCGTTGAGGTGAAAGACACGCCAAATAGTCTAGCGAGCGCAAATTCAACTCGTCGCAAGAGGTGAAAGCCGACCGAAGAATCGTTGCTAACGATCGGTTCGACTAAAATGGTAAACATGCCGAGTCGATTACCTGCGAGGACATCTGTAAATACTCGATCGCCAACCATGGCGACTTGTTTGGGTTCTAGTTGCATAGCTTCAACGGCTTGACGCAATTTTCGGCGAGAGGGTTTTCCCGCACTCAAGACATATGGTAACGATAAGCTATCAGCGATCCCAGCAATTCTGACCTGATTAGGGTTATTAGTCACCAACCAGAGGGGCACAATTTTGCTCATCTGTTCGATCCAGACAGCCAACTCTAGCTGAGCGATATTACTATTAATTGGCACGATCGTATCATCCACATCTAGAACTAAGCCTTCAATCTGGTGTTGAGCAAGGATTTCGGGAGTTAAATTCAAAACAGAACTACCCAAGACTAAGTCAGGTTGTAACAACGGAAATAGTGATAACATACTTTCAATTGGTGACTGGTAACTAGCAGGTACGCGGAATGGGTAGTTATACTAATTCGCTTAGTAAAGCAACAGATAATAGCGGTTTGAGATGGGTTGCACCACCGCAGGGAGAATGTTATCCGAGTTTAAAAATTAGTATTAATCGAAACGCCACACCTAACCGTGGACGTGCAGATTGAGCGATGCGCGGTTAGATGCGGGGAATTTAGATCCAGCTTAATTTTAAAGCCGATCGGGTTTATTTTTTGCCAGATTGACGCTGCTGACGAATCGACTTAGTCGCAGCGTTGTGTTCGGCTAAAGTTTTACTAAATACATGAGTCCCATCATACTTCGCCACAAAAAATAGTAGCTCGGTAGAATCGGGAGCCAGTACAGCTTTAAGACTACCGATCCCGGGACTGGCGATCGGTCCTGGTGGAATTCCGGCATTGAGATAGGTGTTATAAGGGTTAGGCCGTTTGACTTGGGCAAAAGTTAACGGTCGATCGGCAGTTTGTTTGATCCCTAAGCCATATTCTACAGTTGGATCTGATTCTAACCGCATATTCTTTGCCAGTCTAGTCGTAAATACACCAGCAATCTGAGGCCGCTCGGCGGGAACTACTGCTTCTTTTTCTACTACACTGGCTAAACTTACCCATTGCAGTAGAGTTAATTTTTGAGTGTCAGCGACTTTTTTATATTCTGGTAAAGCTATCTGCTCGAACTGCTTGAGCATTTGGGTTACAACACCTTTAGGGGTAATACTCTCGGCAGGTACTTTATATGTTTCGGGAAACAGAAACCCCTCTAGATTCGTAATGCCATCTGGCAACCAGGGAAACTTGTCTTTAGGGATTTCCTTGGTTGCAGCAATGAAATCATCCGCTTTGAATAACCCTTGCTGTTCAAAGTATTCGCCCATCTGTTTGATATTCCACCCTTCACGGACGAGGAATCCAGATTGAATTACTTTCCCCTGCGAAACCTGTGCAGAAATTACGGATAATGGTTGATTGGGAGATAGATCGTATGTACCTGTTTGGGGTGCGCCTTTACCTTGTTTTCCCTGCCAGAATGTCCATAGTTTCCAAGCTAGTTCGGATTTAATTACACTTTTAGCTGCTAATTCTTGCCCGACAGATTGAGCTGAGGCACCAGGCTTGACTTGAATTTGGACACTTTGAGCAGTTGGATCGGTAGTCAGTGGTGCAGTGATATTATTCCACCAGAACATACCGATACCGCCAGTAATGAGTGCGATCGGTGCTACTATCCACCACTTAGGAGTAGTTTTTTTGGGTGGGCGGAGTGTTGATTTTCTAAATCTAGATTTCATCCAGTAACATGTCTTCTAACATTGGTTGGAGTTGTTCGGCTTCTTGTTCGGAGAGGAGGGAAACAATGCCGTTCTCGTCAGCGATACCGAAAAACAGTAACGGATCGACGGGAGTACAAATCGCATATTCCTGTTCTTCGTTGTAAAAGCGTGCCAAAATTTGAAAATCTTCTGGCTCCAATCGATCGTCTTGTTCGTCGATTTCGATGGTGACTACTTCACTCGGATCGAGCATTGGTAATTCACCTACTGCACTGAGGGTAAAAGCAGTTCGTTTCAGAGCGAGAT
>JBJOOY010000127.1:0-3095 GCA_046051065.1 Cyanobacteriota bacterium | reverse complement strand
TATTGGCTTTCATTCCCAAATTAATTTCAGCAGCCGTACTAGCTGGGATTGCTTGGGTAATCGCCACAGCTGTTAAAGCAATCGTCGTTCGCACAGCTGGAACTGTCATGCCAACTATGTCTCGGCGACTAAATGTTGGTAACAATCAAGTCTTACCCAGCGAAACATTAGGGAACGCTCTGTACTGGTTCGTTTTCTTGTTTTTCCTGCCAGTAATCCTTGGCGTTCTCGATCTGAACGGACCACTTGCGCCCGTTCAAAACCTGTTAAATGATATTCTCAGCGCACTGCCAAATATCTTTAAAGCGTTATTGATCGGTGTTGTAGGTTGGCTGGTGGCAAACATTGTTAGAGGGTTAGTCACTAATTTATTAGCCGCCGCTGGAACCGAGAGATTAGCTGCCCAAATCGGTTTGAATAGAGCTGCACCAGGTCAATCGCTATCAGGATTAATCGGTACGGTTGTCTATGTGATGGTGTTAATTCCCACTGCGGTAGCCGCACTGGAGGCACTTCAAATCCCCGCCATCTCTGGACCAGCGACTTCAATGCTGCAACAAGTATTGAATACAATTCCCCAAATTCTCACTGCTGGGGCTATTTTAGCAATTGCGTATGTGGTGAGTCAATTTATTGGCGATTTGGTTACCAACTTGCTCAATGGACTAGGATTTAATAATATTTTCCAAACCCTGGGACTTCATTCCCTGCACCAATCCACCACTGCCCCACCCGCTCCGCCTACTACCGTTCGGGGCGAGATCGTACCTAGTCGTGCCAAACAAACTCCATCTGAAGTCGCTGGATTTGTGGTACGGATTGCGGTGATGTTGGTTGCTGCTGTGGCTGCTACTGGCGTGTTAGGTATTCCTGCGTTGACTAATCTCGTCAATGGTTTACTGGTAATCGCTGGACAAGTTTTAGCTGGAGTGGTCGTGTTTGCGATCGGTTTATATCTAGCGAATTTGGCACAGAGGGTAGTTAGTAGCTCTGGTACTCAGCAATCAGTGTTACTCGGACAAGTAGCTCGCTTGGCAATTATTGTCTTTGTCAGTGCGATGGCATTACAACAGATGGGGATTGCATCGAGTATTGTTAACTTAGCCTTTGGCTTACTATTAGGCGCGATTGCTGTCGCGATCGCCATTTCCTTTGGTTTGGGTGGACGCGATGTTGCTTCCGAACAACTGCGGGATTGGTTATCTGGATTCCGTGACAAACGTTAATCTCAATTTGTAGCTCTAGCTACTAACAGCCAGAAATCAGTCTTGAATGCTGGTTTCTGGCTTTTTAGTTGAGATTGATGAATTAAAATTACCCAATCCTAGCAACTGTCGACTAGCCACTACCTTACCGAAAAACGAGCCTAATTCAGGTAAACCTAATTAGCCACGGAGCAGTTAAGCTAAAATATGATGAAAGTTTAATTTTTTTACAGATAGTGGAAACTAACACAATTAACTGTAGTGAAGCTTGTATCAATGGATGTATCCAACCCGATCGATGCCAAAACCAAGCGCACGTCCAGTCAGCTTCAAAATTTATTAATGAAACTCCTTTAGAAAAAATGCATGAAATGGCTGAGGAGGCTCGCCGCAAGCGATTGACAGCTCCCCCACAGTGGATAATTCCGGAATAGGGAAATAGAATATCGATCGGTTGAAGCGTGGAAACATTGTTTCGATCTATATCGCTGAGTAAGATGCTTTAATCCTGACCCCTAACCTCTATCCCCTATATGAATTTAGTATTACTTCAAAATCAACTCGACAACCTCTCATTTGGGATCCTGTTCCTGACAATGCTGGTGTACTGGGTAAGTGCAGCATTTCCTAAAATTCCTTTCCTACCTAATTTGGGAACTACCGGAATGGCGATCGCTAATTTATGCATGGCAACCTTGCTCGGAGCTAGATGGATCGAGGGTGGTTATTTTCCCTTGAGCAACTTATATGAGTCGCTCTTTTTTCTAGCTTGGGGCATCACTACCATGCACCTATTTGCCGAATCCATCAGTCGGAGTGCCCTAGTGGGAGTCGTCACCGCACCTGTCGCGATGGGCATTACCTCATTTGCCGCTCTGAGATTACCTGGGGGGATGCAAGCGTCAGCGCCCCTAGTTCCAGCCCTAAAATCGAACTGGTTGATGATGCATGTCAGCGTGATGATGCTATCTTATTCTACTTTGATGGTTGGATCTGTACTGGCGATCGCATTTTTGTTCGTCACTCGCGGACAAGAAGTAGAACTACGCGGGAGTTCCTTTGGTGGAACTGGTTATCGGTTAACTAGCAGTCTCAACAGTTTAAATAATATCCAGCAAAATATTGCGAATGCGGCTGCTGTCGAGCCAGTTAAAATCGGTATAACTGACGCAGGAGCAACCGCAGTATTAGAATTACCAACGATCTCAGCGCCAACCATCCTCTCGCCTCAACGCTTGAGTCTTGCCGATACCCTCGATAATATTAGCTATCGAATTATCGGTTTGGGATTTCCGCTGCTAACGATCGGCATTATTGCTGGTGGTGTGTGGGCGAATGAAGCTTGGGGTTCTTACTGGAGCTGGGATCCCAAAGAAACTTGGTCGTTTATCCTGTGGTTGGTATTTGCGGCTTACCTCCATGCACGGATTACCAAGGGTTGGCAAGGACGGAAACCGGCAATCTTTGCATCAATCGGATTTGTAACGATCTGGATTTGCTACTTAGGTGTTAATCTGCTCGGAAAAGGATTACATAGTTACGGCTGGTTCCTGTAATATATTGCTCGGGGGATCTAAACTTCACGAGCGATCCCCAATTTAAACAATGGTTTTCGATCGAATATTTGGAGAGTATTTATGAATGATGGGTTTGAGCCATTAGAAAGTGGGGAAGTAATTTCCGTCCAATATGATACACAGGTGCTAGGCGGGCACAATACTTTTAAAGTTGGTGAATTAAATAATGCGATTAAAAATTATTTAGAAAAGGAGATCACCGACTGGAATGAAGAAAAAAGTGCTTGGTTTAGTCGCCAAGGGATCGATTGTGAGGCGTTTAGATTTAGTTCTGCTGGGTGGCAAAAAGGTCGGATCAGATTATCTTTGGAAT